>NZ_UPHQ01000342.1 GCF_900566055.1 Mycobacterium innocens | reverse complement strand
CACGGCCGAGGCCACCGACCGCGGCGCCGACCCACCACCGCTACGCAAGACCGCCACCGCCTACCGGCACGCCTTCACCGACCTCACCCGACGCGCCCGCCTGCCCACCTGAACAGCCGACAGCACCCCGACCCCGCCATGGAAAGGCACCGATTCGAACACCCATCGAACAACACTTGACTCAGGATTTGCGGCTTCGCCGCTTGAGCTCACTAACGTGGTTATAATTATTTGGGTTGATGGCAGACCTACGGCCGGCGCCCCGCAGCCGCCGCGGCGCACGCGAGAAGTACGAATCAAGACGATCGAAAGGTGTTGCCGGTGAGTACAGTTGTCACGTTGGGCGACTTAGGGTTCGCCACGTCGGTAGCGTGCTATGAGCCTCAGCTCGCGATGCACCGTCCCACAGAGCGACCGTTCGGTTTGACCGAGCAGTCGTGGTACATCTATGGCGGCTGGCGAGATGAGTCTGGGGCCTTGCACGCCATCGAGCGCAAATTTTGCGGTCCGATGACCGCAGGGCTGTGGCTGATGAACACTCGCTCCGGCCAGGCCAGGTTGGCGCCGGAGTCGTTGCAGACCGTTCGTGGCGAAGTCAGACGTGAATTTTCCGGGGCTGAGCATCGCATGCACGGATCGTTGCTCGGTAAGGCCGGCGGCGCGCCGGAGGAGGGGCTGGACCTGCGGTTGACCCCGGGTGCCCTTGCCTGGCGTGAGGGCCAGATCTTGGAGCTGCAAGGGGACCTGGCGGGCCCTGGCATCCAGATCGGCGCTCTCGACCACGAAAACCCGTTCTTCTACACCAGCGAGTTGTACATAGCCTCAGGAACCGTCTTGGGCGAGAAGGTGCAGGGCTTCGTTTTCATCGATCACGGCTACTGGCCGCACGGCTTTGACTGGAAGGAGTGGCGAATTTTCAACGGCGCGCAGCTCTCCTGGACGGCGTTCGCGACGGAGTTCGAAAATGGCGAGGTCGAATGGGGCCAGCTTGCGATCGGACGTGGCGGTTTCAACTTTGCCGCAGTAGCTGATCGGCAGGGTCCAGTGGTTATGGATGTCGGCACCGACGGTGGCGTGGACCCAGACCCGGAAGATTGGGCGCAGCGGATTGGCTACCGATCCCACGACGGGCGAACATGGGTGTTCTCCATGGAGCCGGGCGGTCAGTTGTCACAGTTCTCCGCTGCCCGTTGGGGCGGCTACCGCGCACAGGCGGGGCACGTCGCCCGGGTGGGCGAGGACCGCCCCGTCAAGGTGGCGTTCGCTTGGGGCGAGAGTTTCATGGAACGCTTCCGCGAGGAGGGCATCGGCTCAGTGGACGCACTGCTCGGCAGGTAGGTCGCGTCGTCAACAACCTCGCCCTGTACGCGCTGACCGCCGCGTTCGCCGCCGATCACGCATCGTCGACGAGAAAGCAGCACGTATCGCCATTGCCGAAACCGCTGCGGGCTGAACCTAATCCGTGTCAACGCGCCTAACACCGCGTCAGTCCGACAGCAGCGCCGTCAGCACACTCACCACGGCCCTCACAGCACGCGGAGCGAGGGGTCTCATCACCTGATCCTCGTCAACCTCGATGACGCCATCATCGTCATCCCGAGCGACGCGCAACTGGGTGTGATCACCTGAGTTGGCCCCAGTTGGGTCGGTTTTCTTCATGAATTTTGGCTCCATCTGGGGCGGTGATCCGCTGCGCGGTGGGGTCAGCGTGTCGTCACGAATATTGGGCCCCACCCGGGATG
>NZ_UPHQ01000035.1 GCF_900566055.1 Mycobacterium innocens | reverse complement strand
GTTTCGGGGGCGGGCATGCCGCCGACGGCGCGGTGCCGATCCTCGATCAACTCGGTGCGATACACCGGCGTCTGAAACGCCCGATAGTCGATATCACCGGCCCGAAACACCGCCGCGACCTGCGGCAACTGCTCACGCATCGCCCGGGCATAAGGCAACCGGCTGGCCGCCAGGCCCTGGCTGATCCGCAACGCCGCACCCACCTCGGCGGCCACCGCCTCCATGGTGTCGATCGCCCAATCCTGAGTCTCGGCACTGCGCGCCAGCCGATAGGCGAACAACTGCCCGATCCCGGTCAGCTGCGCGGCCACGGCCCGATTCTCCGCCCGCGCGGCCAGCACACATCTGCTCCACCAATACCGCCGGCTCGACCGCCGTAGCCGGGGAATCGGCTCCACCCGCGATTCGAACCTACATTCTTCATGCCACACGGGTCCGACACCCGGTACCCGCCGCCGGGCTCGGCGACACCATCAAGCCGGGGCACCTGTGCCTCGTGAACCCGCTGCGGCCCGGCCACGGCCATTTCCACGGCTGTCGAGACGGGCCGGAACCCGTTGTCCGCCGGGACCTATATCACCGTGCGCTACTCCGATTCCCGGTACCACGCCATGACGTAGACCACCATGGCCGTGGCGAGCGCTATCAGCACCCAGATCACCACGGCTTGGTCGATCCACGAACCCGCCGGCGGCGAGCCGGGAAGGATATTGCGCAGCGGCACCACGGCGAACAGCATCGCCGCATACCACGTCGAGAATGGTGGCAAAAATTTTCGCCGGCCGGTGACCATCTGGATGGCCACGAACAGGGCCAGCGTCGGCAGTGTGACCAGGACCAGACAGATTCCCAGGTCGAAGACCAGCGGCCCCTTGGCTCGCTTCAACGTGATGATCACGTTGTCCGGGCGATCCGAGGTCTGACTCGCGTCCCCGACGCGCTGGGCGCTGATGTCCCAGCCCTCCAGCGATCCGGTCACTTCGACGCGGGCGGGCTTGTACTGGCGAGTGTCGCCGGCTCCGACCAGCACATCGGCCTGGATGGTGTCGGTGGTGTAGGTGTCGAATGGCCAGTTACCGGGATCACCGTGCGCCTCGATGGTGGTGGCGACCTGCGCCGGCGATTTCCCCACCGGATACTGCAGGTCACCCAGGTCGTTGGTCGGATAAAGGCGCACCGAAGTGTCGGTGGTCAGCACGTCGAGACGCTTGTCGATCATCGAATCGTCAGGCATCACAAGAACTTTCACATCGAGGCGATTTGCCACGGTGTGCAGTTGCTCGAATCGCACCAAAACCACCGTGTCCTCGGTGGTGCCCACATCCGGCTTGGGCAATGGCCCCGGCGTGCTGGCCAGCCAGTGATAGCCGACCAGCGATAGGACGTAGACAACGGCGACACCGACGATGATCGACACATCGAGCACTAGGTGTTTGCGCCGTGACATATGCGGGCGGGCCGGCGGAGACGCCGTTGATCCGGCCGGTGCACCCGGCTCCGGCGCCGCCGGCGCGTGGTTATCGGTCATCTGCGGTCACCGCCGGAGAGACCGCTGACATATACCTGCCCCCGAACACGGAGTCAGATAGTAGCAACCGGCGTTCCCGCCGGTGACGTTTCTAGATCAGTCCGATTGCCGGCGGTAGGCGAAGATGAACAGGCTCATCGCCACGATCAATGCGATCAGCACCCATAGCGTGACGGCCTGGTCGATCCAAGAGCCGGGCGGCGGGTTGCCGGGCAGGATATTGCGCAACGGGACCACGGCGAACAGCATGGCGGCAAACCACGACACGAACGGCGCCAAGAACTTCTTCCTGCCCAACGCCATCGGGATGGACACCCACAGCCCCAACGTCGGCAGGCTGATGAGGACCAGAATGATGCCCAGGTCGAAGATCAGCGAGCCCTTGGCCCGATGCAAGGTGATGATGACGTTGTCAGGGCGACTGGTGGTCTGGCTGGATTCCCCGACGCGCTGCACGCTGACGTCCCAGCCGTCCAATGACCCGATCACCTCGACCCGGGCGGGTTCTTTCACCCGGCTCTCGCCGGTCCCGACGATCACGTCGGCAGAGATGACTCCGGTGGTGTAGGAGTCGAACGGCCAGTTGGCGGGATCGCCTTCGGCCTCGATCGCGGTGCTGACCTGCGCCGGTGTTTTACCCACCGGGTACTGCAGGTCGCCGAGATCGTTCTCTGGATACAACCGCACGGCAAGGTCTTGGGTCAACACGTCGAGGCGCTTGTCGAACTTCGAATCTTCTGGAATGACAAGCACATTCACCGTGAGACGGTTGGCCACCGTCTCCAGCTTCTCGAGCCGGACCTGCACGACGGTGTCTTCGGTGGTGCCCAGGTCCGGTTCCGGCAGCGGGGGCGCCGACGTCGCCAGCAAATGCACACCGAATAGCGATAAGGCGTAAACGACGATGACGCCGAGGACAACGGTCAAGCCGATCGCGAGGCGCATGCCGCGCGACTTGCCCGCGGCCGGAGCCGCTGGTGCCGGGGCCTGATGGGTCATCGCGAGCGACTCTTAGTGGTGAACACGGGGCAGATGCTAGTGAGCCGCACCGGCGATCAGTTGGCAACGCGCCGGGCACAGAGCCGCAACTTTCCTTAGCCTGATCCGCGTTCGGCCACACAACGGAATCCGATGTGGGTGGTCGCGGTGTCTTGCGATTGCGGCGAGCGGGCCGCCGGCCGGTACCGGTGGCAATACTCCGGCGCACACAGATGGGAGCCGCCCTTGAGCGTCTGGCTGATGGTGGGGTCGGCGGGCCCGGCAGGCGCGCAGCACGCCTTGGGAGGCTGATCGGTGCGGTGGTGCGCGGAGAACTCGGTTGCGGTCCATTCCCAGACGTTGCCGATCATGTCGACCAGCCCGAAGCCGTTGGGCGGGAAGGTGCCCACCGGCGAGGTCCCAACCCAGCCCAGTGCGCCGTCGTTGTGGTAGGGGAACTTGCCCTGCCAGGTATTGGCCATCAGCTGCCCGCTGGGCTTGGCCTCGTCGCCCCACGCATAGGTGGTCGTGGTTCCCCCGCGGGCCGCGTACTCCCACTCGGCCTCGCTCGGCAGCCGCCGTCCCGCCCACCGCGCGTAGGCGGCCGCGTCGGGATAGGCCACTTGCACGACGGGGTGGTCGGGTTTGTCGGCGATATCGCTGTCCGGGCCGAATGGATGGCGCCAGCTCGCGCCCGGCGCCCAATCCCACCACTGCCGCCAGTCGCGCAGGTCGACCGGACCTGCGGTGGGACGGAACACCATCGCGCCCGGACACAGGTCGTCGGGGTCAGCCCCCGGATAGAGCGTGGGGTCCATAGGTTGCTCCGCCACGGTCACATACCCTGTGGCAAAGACGAATTCGGCAAACTGTGCATTGGTGACCGGGTGGCGCTCGATCGCGAACGCGGGCACGGTGACGGTATGAATCGGCGCTTCTTCGGGGTAGAAGCTCGTCGACCCCATGCGGAACGACCCGCCCGGCAGCTCAACCAGTTCGGTTAACACGGCTTCAGGGTATGACGACGGCGAAGTTCTGCATCAAGGCGGATTTTGCCGAACGGAACCCGGGCACCGCCGCCGGGCCCTCCAGGTGGATGGCCACCAGGTAGTTCTTGGTGTTCGTCCAGATGTGAGCGATGCGGTCGGCGAATTCGATCGGGCCGGACGATCCCTGCAGGGTGCCGGTCAACAGCTGGCTGCTGAAGCCGCAGAACGGTACCCCGGTGACCAGGAAGTTCAGCCGCCGCATCGACCCTCCCAGGCTGGCGGTGTAGGCCAGGAAAGCGCTGTCCGGCCGCCGGTCGGTGGGGGCGATGGTCACCGTCGCCGACATGCCGTTGGGGCCGGTCAAAGTCAGCGCCGTAGCCCCGCTGCCGGGGGTCGACGTCCAACCGTCGGGCACGCTGATCGTGATCCTGGGTGCGGCCGGGTCCGAGACGCTGGCGAGCGTCGCTCGGCCCTCGCCGGTCAGCGACGGCGAACAGGCGACCGTGTCGGGCGGGATGTGCTCGGGGTGCGTCGTCACGATGCCGGGCACCGGCTCCGCCGGATCAGGATGACCGGGTGCCCCCGGCCCACCACCGCGCTCACCGCAGCCGGCCACGATGCCCGACAGGCATAGCAGCGCCACCGCGCACAGCAGTCGTGCCGAGCGGCTAGTCTCGCGAAAAGGCAAGGGCGAGTTCTTTTTCCACGTCTTGATACGGTCGTCCGGATAGGTCGATCGTCACTTGGGCAATGGTTCCGCCGGTGAACGCGAACGGCGCCTTGTAGCGGCTGGACACCGCCGAACCGCCGTTGTGTCCGACGGTGATGCCGGCACCTGCCAACCCGAATGTTCCCGGGTGGGTGGTCACATCGGCGAGCGCACCGACCTCTTGGTGGTCGAAGTACATCGTCAGGTCACCCAGCGGGGTGTGGCTGTTGGGCACGGTTCCCGTCCGCGCGTAGCGCACGCCGAGCAGGTGTCGGCCGAGCGGGATCGGGCCGACCGACGAGAGCAGCTGCTGGCGCTCACCTAGGAAGTTGTAGACATAGTGCAGGCGTCCGTCCTGGATGAACAACACGTGCCCGCCGTGCGCGCCGCCCTGCTTGAACAACACGCCTTCGGCACCGGTGGTGTCGACCGTCACGTCGGCCACGACGGCGAACGAACGGCCGCGAATTTCGGCGGCGGCCCCGATACCGACGTCAGCGCAGTCGGGATAGTAGGTGTAGGTGGATCGTTCGGTGACCAGGTAGGGCCGCGACCGCATCATGGTTTCCACGATGTTGAGATCCGACAGCGGCAGGCCGTTGTACTTGGCCGCCTCGGAATACCACAGCGCCTTGAGTTCTTCGAGCTTGTCTGGATACTCGGCAGCGAGGTCATGGCATTGGCTGCGGTCTCTTTCGATGTGGAACAGTTCCCACCGATCGGTGTCGAAATGCGACCAGCCGGCTGGTGTGGCGGCGTGGATGGTGTTGGCGAACCAGCCCTCGTGCCAGATTCCGCGGGTACCGAGCATGGCGTAGAACTGGGTGTGCTTGCCGGTGTCAGCGGCTGGATCATCAAGGGCGGCTTTGAAACTCACCCCATCCAGGGGCTTCTGGGTGATGCCCTTGACGGTGTCCGGCGGGGTCATCCCCAGCAACTCGTAAACGGTCGGGGTGACGTCGGCGACGTTGACGTAGTTGTCCCGGACTTCGCCGTGGGCCGTGATCCCGGCCGGCCAGGAGATGATGGCCGTATCGGCGATCCCGCCCTCGTGCGAGGCGTAGCGCTTGAACAGCTTGTAGGGCGTGTTGAAGGCCATCGCCCACCCGATCGGGTAATGGTTGTAGGTTTGCGGGCCACCCAGGTGGTCGAAGAGCTTCATGCTCTCTTCGACGGTGTCGATATAGCCGTTGAAGAATTTTCCTTCATTGACCGACCCGTTGGGTCCGCCCTCACCGCTGGCACCGTTGTCGGAGATCACCACGATGATGGTGTTGTCCAGCTGTCCCGATTCCTCGAGGTAGTCCAGGATCCGGCCGATCTGCGCATCGGTGTAGCTCAGGAAACCGGCGAACACCTCGGCCATCCGGCAAAACAGCTTCTTCTCTTCATCGTTGAGTGAGTCCCACGGCCGCACGGTGTCCTGCAGCGGCCATGGCTCGCCTTGCGGTCCCTTCACGTCGAGATATGGGTTGATGGGCGACAATTCGGTGTCCGGCGGCACGATCCCCATCGACTTCTGTCGCTCCAGTACGACCTCGCGATACTTCTCATAGCCCATGTCGAACTTGCCGGCATATTTGTCCGCCCACTCCTTGAAGACGTGGTGCGGTGCATGCCCGGCGCCCGGGCACAGGTAACTGAACCAGGGCTTGTCCGGCGCGATCACTTTGGCATCGCGGATGAATTGGATCGCCTTGTCCGCCAGGTCCTTCGACAGATGATAGCCGTCCTCGGGGGTGCCGGGCGGGCTGACCGGGTGGTTGTCGTACACCAGGTCGGGATACCACTGGTCAGTCTCGCCACCCATGAATCCGTAGAAGCGTTCGAATCCCCGAGACGTGGGCCAATGCCGCTTCGTCGAGGCCATGTTGGCCTCTTCGAGCGGTGTCAGGTGCCACTTGCCCACGCAATAGGTGTTGTAGCCGCGTTCGGCAAGAACCTCCGAAAGTAGGGCGGTATCTGCCGGTATCCGTCCGTTGCAGTTGGGGAAACCGTCGGTGAATTCTTCGATGGTCGCCATGCCGACGGTGGTCGCGTTGCGACCGGTCAGCAGCGACGCCCTCGTCGGCGAACACAACGCGGTGGTGTGGAATTGCGTCAGGCGCACGCCCCGCTCGGCGATGCGCGTCATGGCGGGCATCTCCACCACGCCACCGAAGCAGTCCCAGGTCGCGATGCCGGTGTCGTCCCAGACCAGATACAAGATGTTGGGTGCGTTCTCGGGCGCGGTCGGCGCCGCGTAGGGACCCCAATCCGGTTCCGAGTCACGGATGTCCAGCTCGACCTTGCCTTGAAACCCGGTTGACCCCGTTGTCACTGCAACACACCCACTTTCTGTACGCACATTTATCGGCGTCGCGTGGAGATTACCCCGAATAGAGGTGACCCGACCGCACAACGACGCGGCATTGCACAATTTGGGCGCTTGCCTGATTTTGCGGCCTGCCGCTACCTTACATTGTCAACATAGTATGACAAATTTTCGGGGGCCGGCATCGGGGTCAGCCCGGGCGCTCCGCGGCGGCAATCCGTTGTGGCGGTTGCAGAGGCTGTCGCGCCGTGATCCGGCCGCCGCACCGAACGCCCGTTCGACGTACCCCGCTCCGGATACACCTCGAACGCACCCAGCAACCAGTGCCGGTCGACTCCGGGACGTCACACCCGATGCAGTCGACCAGTTGGCAGGTCGGCCGCGGTGTCGGGCGATTCGCCTCACCACGCGCAACTGTGATGTCCGCGAAGAAGCGCCGGGTCAGGCGATGAAAATCGTCTGACCCGGCGCTCAGCAAAACCCTTTCGGTCGTTACTTGGCCTTCTCGAGGATCTCGACCAGCCGCCAGCGTTTGGTCGCCGAAAGCGGACGCGTCTCCATCAGCGAAACGCGGTCGCCGATGCCGGCGATGCTGTTCTCGTCGTGCGCCTTGACTTTCTTGGTGGTGCGAATGATCTTGCCGTACAACGGGTGCCGCACGCGGTCTTCGAGCTCGACCACGATGGTCTTCTGCATCTTGTCGCTCACCACGTAGCCGATCCGTGTCTTGCGACGGCCCCGCGACTTGGGAGCGCTCGGAGTGTGCTTGGGGCCCTTCGCGTTCGAGGGGACATCCTTGGGTGCGGCCGCTTTGGACGCTGCCTTGCGTGGGGCTTTAGCCGCCGCGGGTGCCGCCGTTGCGCCAGTCTTAGCCTCTGCCATCACGATTCCTTACCTTCGGGACCATCGGGACCGGAAGCCAGACCCAGTTCTCGTTCGCGCAGCACCGTATAGACGCGTGCGATTTCCCGACGCACCGTGCGGAGCCGGCGGATGTTGTTGAGCTGGCCGGTCGCCATCTGGAAGCGCAGGTTGAACAACTCTCCCTTGGCTTCGCGCAGCCGCTCGGTCAGTTCCTCGTCGGTGAGCTCGCGCAGTTCGCCAGGGGAAATTCCCACTGCCATCAGAACTGCTCCTCTCGCGTGATAATGCGTGCCTTGATCGGCAACTTGTGGATCGCACGGGTCAGCGCCGCCCGCGCGATCGCTTCATTGGGGTAGCTGAGCTCGAACAGCACCCGGCCCGGCTTGACGTTGGCCACCCACCACTCCGGGGAGCCCTTGCCCGAACCCATCCGGGTCTCGGCGGGCTTCTTGGTCAACGGGCGGTCCGGGAAGATGTTGATCCAGACCTTGCCGCCACGCTTGATGTGCCTGTTGATGGCGATACGGGCCGACTCGATCTGCCGGTTGGTGACATAGGCGTGCTCGAGGGCCTGGATTCCGTAGTCGCCGAAATTCACCGTCGTTCCACCGCTGGCGATGCCTCGCTGGCGGGGATGATGCTGCTTGCGGTGCTTGACCTTGCGGGGAATCAGCATGATTCATTCACTCCGTACTCTGCGCTTCAACGGCCGGCGCGGCCTCGTTGCCGGCCGTCGCGGTGCCCTCTTCGCCGCCCGCGGCGCGGCCGGCGTCGGTGCCCGTGGCCGTCGTGCCCGATGCACCGCTGCGGCGCGGACGGGTGCCCGCCGGCCGTTCGCGGCGCGGCCGTTCGGGGCCCGCGGGGACCGCGGCGGCCAATTCGCGCTTGCCGCCGACGATGTCGCCCTTGTAGATCCACACCTTCACGCCGATCCGGCCGAAGGTGGTCTTGGCCTCGTACAGGCCGTAGTCGATGTCTGCGCGCAAGGTGTGCAGGGGAACCCGGCCTTCGCGGTAGAACTCCGAGCGGCTCATCTCAGCCCCGCCAAGACGGCCCGAGCACTGCACCCTGATCCCCTTGACGTTGGGCTGACGCATCGCCGATTGGATGGCCTTGCGCATCGCGCGGCGGAAAGCCACCCGGTTGCTCAACTGTTCGGCAACGCCCTGGGCCACCAATTGAGCTTGCGACTCAGGGTTTTTCACTTCGAGGATGTTGAGCTGAACCTGCTTGCCGGTCAGCTTTTCCAGGTCCGCACGGATGCGGTCCGCCTCGGTGCCGCGGCGGCCGATGACGATGCCCGGGCGCGCGGTGTGAATGTCCACCCGGACCCGATCGCGGGTCCGCTCGATCTCCACGTCGGCGATACCCGCGCGCTCCAGGCCGCTCGACAGTAACCGGCGGATCGCGACGTCCTCCTTGACGTACTCGGCGTACTGCTTGTCGGCGTACCAGCGCGACTTCCAGTCGGTGGTGATGCCCAGCCGGAAGCCGTGCGGATTGATCTTCTGGCCCACTAGTCTGAGCCTCCCTTCGCTTCAGAAGTCTCAGATGTCTTGGCGGGCGCCTTATTGGCCGGGGAGGTGGCCGCCTTCTTGGCGCCTGAACCAGGACCCGCCTTCGCGGCGGCCTTGCTGCCCTCGGCCCGGCGCGCCCTCGACGACTTCGAAGACCGCTCGTCGGTGGCCGGCCGGCTCTCCACCACCACGGTGATGTGGCTGGTGCGCCGACGAATTCGGAACGCGCGGCCCTGCGCACGCGGACGGATGCGTTTGGCGGTCGGACCTTCGTCCGCGTAGACCGTGGCGACTACCAAGGTCGCCGGGTCCAGGCCGTGGTTGTTCTGCGCGTTGGCGGCTGCACTGGCGATCACCTTGGCCACCGGCTCACTGGCGGCCTGCGGCGCCCAGCGCAGGATGTCGAGTGCATCCGATACCGAGCGGCCCCGCACCAGATCGATGACCCGGCGCGCCTTTCTCGCTGATACCCGCACAAACCGTGCCTTGGCGACGGCCGACGGATATTCGGTAGTGGTAGTCATCGCCGCTTACTCTTCCGGTCGTCCTTGATGTGCCCCTTGAAGGTGCGCGTCGGTGCGAATTCACCGAGCTTGTGACCCACCATCGCCTCGGTGACGAACACCGGGACATGCTTGCGGCCGTCGTGCACCGCGAAGGTGTGGCCGATGAAGTCGGGGATGATGGTCGAACGCCGTGACCAGGTCTTGATGACCTGCTTGGTGTTCTTCTCGTTCTGTACGTCGACCTTCTTGAGCAGATGGTCGTCGACGAACGGGCCCTTCTTCAGGCTGCGTGGCATAGTTGGCTACTCCTGAAACTTCCTGGGTCTAATTTGCCCGCGCGCATCGTCGCCAGGCTAGCGGCCATGCTTCTTGCCGGTGCGCCGGCGGCGGACGATGAGTTTGTTACTTTGCTTGTTCCGATGGCGGGTGCGCCCTTCCTTCTTGCCCCAGGGGCTGACCGGGTGACGGCCACCGGAGGTCTTACCCTCGCCACCACCGTGCGGGTGGTCGACCGGGTTCATCACCACGCCACGGACCGACGGGCGCTTGCCCTTCCATCGCATCCGACCGGCCTTGCCCCAGTTGATGTTCGCTTGCTCGGCGTTGCCCACCTCGCCGACCGTCGCGCGGCAGCGGACGTCGACCCGGCGGATCTCGCCGCTGGGCATACGCAGCGACGCGTAACTGGCTTCCTTGCCGAGCAACTGGATGCTCGACCCGGCCGAGCGCGCAAGCTTGGCCCCGCCGCCGGGCCGCAACTCCACGGCGTGGACCAAGGTGCCGGCCGGGATGTTGCGCAGCGGCAGGTTGTTACCAGGCTTGATGTCGGCGTTGGGACCCGATTCCACCACGTCGCCCTGCGAAAGCCCGTTGGGCGCAATGATGTAGCGCTTTTCGCCGTCGAGATAATGCAGTAGTGCGATCCGTGCGGTGCGGTTCGGGTCGTACTCGATGTGCGCGACCTTGGCGTTGACCCCGTCCTTGTCGTTACGACGGAAGTCGATGAGCCGGTAGGCGCGCTTGTGACCGCCGCCCTTGTGGCGCGTGGTGATCCGGCCGTGCGCGTTGCGGCCGCCGTGGCCATGCAACGGACGCACCAGTGACTTCTCCGGCGTGGACCGGGTGATCTCGGCGAAATCCGACACACTGGCGCCGCGGCGGCCCGGCGTCGTCGGCTTGTACTTGCGAATTGCCATGTCTAATCAGGTCTTTCTCTCGCGCGCGGCTGGCAGTATTGCCCAGCTCCTCCTCATCGCTTCGCTCTGCATCGTCGCCGGGCTAGGCCGGTGCTCCGAACAGGTCAATTTGCTTGCTGCCCGGCGCCAGGGTCACGATGGCGCGCTTGGTGTCCTTGCGCCTGCCGTATCCGGTCCGGGTGCGCTTGCGCTTACCCGGCCGGTTCGCGGTGTTCACCGATGCGACCTTGACCGAGAAGATCTTCTCGATAGCGATCTTGATCTGCGTTTTGTTCGAATCGGGATGCACCACAAACGTGTAGACGTTGTCGTCGAGCAACCCGTAGGACTTCTCCGAGATCACCGGGGCCAGGATGATGTCGCGGGGGTCGGCGATGGTCGCCATCAGGCCGAAACCTCCTCGGGAGTATTGGCGGCTGTGTTAGCGGCTATGTAGGCGTTGAGCGCCGCCACGCTGAAAACCACGTCGTCGGCGCGCAGCACGTCGTAGGTGTTGAGTTGGTCGGGCGACAGGACGTGCACACCGGGCAGGTTGCGGACGCTCTTGGCCGCCGTCTCGTCGTCGCGCCCGATGACCACCAGCAGCTGCTTGCGGTCGGTCAGCGTGGCCAGAAATGTCTTGGCGCTCTTGGTGGATGGGGTTTGGCCGGCGACCAACTCGGTGACGGCGTGGATGCGCCCGTTGCGCGCCCGGTCCGACAACGCGCCCCGCAACGCGGCGGCGATCATCTTCTTTGGGGTGCGCTGGCTGTAGTCACGGGGCTTGGGACCGTGCACCACGCCGCCGCCGGTGAACTGCGGGGCCCGCGTCGATCCCTGCCGGGCGCGACCGGTGCCCTTCTGCCGGTACGGCTTACGACCACCGCCACTGACGTCGCCGCGCGTCTTCGTCGAGTGCGTGCCCTGGCGGGCCGCCGCACGCTGCGCGGTGACCACCTGGTGCATCAGCGCGATGTTGGCCGGTACGTCGAACAACTCGGCCGGCAGCTCGATGGAGCCCTCGACCTTGCCGGCCGGCGTCTTGACGTCAATCTTGAGGGTGGTGGCAGCCATTACTTTTCACCTCGTTTGATCGCGCTGCGGACCATCACGAGTCCGCCGGTGCGGCCGGGAACCGCGCCCTTGATCAACAGCACGCCATTTTCGGCATCGACCTTGTGCACCAACAGGTTCTGCACGGTTACCCGGTCATTGCCCATCCGGCCGGCCATCCGGGTGCCCTTGAACACCCGTGCCGGGGTGGCGCAACCGCCGATGGAGCCGGGACGCCGATGCACCGCCTGGGCACCGTGGGCGGCTCCCTGACCGCGGAAGCCGTGCCGCTTCATGGTGCCGGCAAAGCCTTTGCCCTTGGAGGTGCCGGTCACGTCCACGTAGCTGCCGTCGGCGAAGATCTCGGCCGTCAGCTCCTGGCCGACCTCGTATTCGGCCACCGCGTCCGGGTCGTCCAGGCGCAGCTCGGCCAGGTGCCGCCGCGGATTGACGCCCGCGGCGGTGTACTGACCGGTCAGCGGCTTGGTGACCTTGCGTGGACTGATTTCGCCGTAGGCCAGCTGCACGGCGCTGTAGCCGTCGCGCTCCGGGGTGCGGATGCGCGTCACGACGTTCGGCCCCGCCTTGACCACTGTCACCGGTACGACTCTGTTGTTCTCGTCGAATACCTGCGTCATGCCCAGCTTGGTTCCGAGAATGCCCTTTCGTGCCATTGCTCTGCAGACTCCTACTGGATATTGACGTCGACGCTGGCCGGAAGATCGATGCGCATGAGTGCGTCAACCGTCTTCGGGGTCGGGTCGAGAATGTCGATCAACCGCTTGTGGGTGCGCATCTCGAAGTGCTCCCGCGAGTCCTTGTACTTATGCGGGGAGCGGATGACGCAGTACACGTTCTTCTCGGTCGGCAGCGGCACCGGACCTACGACGCTGGCACCCGTGCGGACGACGGTCTCGACGATCTTGCGCGCCGAAGCGTCGATAGCCTCATGGTCGTAGGCCTTGAGCCTGATGCGGATCTTCTGTCCCGCCACGCTTCTCCTACCTCACTCCAATACTTCAGGCCCGGGTCCGGACCTGGTGCCGCCAGCGCGCCGATCGACCCGGCCGATCCCGGGTCGAACTAGCGTGCGCCGGATACTGCGCCGCTGTTTACCTGTCGTGGTCCACCGACCCCCGCGGTCGGGCGTGTCGCCCGCACGCAGCCTTGTAGGCGCCGAAATCGGTCGCGCTCCAAGGATGTGGCCGGACGCGCCCGTGTGGGCGCCGGTCGTGTGCCTGGCCAGGCGCAAACCTGGCGCAAGGCAACCTGAACAGTATGCCCCAGATCACCGCTTCGGCCAAATCCCGGGTCATCGACATCGGTGGGCCGCCAGCGGTGTCTGCCGGGTGGTCCACGATCATCGCCGGCAGCGACCCTACCAGGGCTTTTGGCTTGTTCCACCCAGACGCCGGCGGCTACGCGTACGCTCTCACCCCGTGATCGGGCCGGATTTGGGGAACCTGACGCCGCGCAACCGATGGTCGACTGGATCAACGGTGCCCCGCCGGCCGAATTAGCCGCCGAACTGATGGCAGCCTTCGGTCCACACGTGCCCGGGAGTGCACCGTCGCTGGGGTTGTCGGAGTTCAGTGACTGGATGTTCCGCGGCTTCCCGAGGCGCCGAGGCCTCATTGTGCCGGCTAGACCGGTGCTCGAGCCGATGCTGGAAGCCATTCAGCTGTTGGAGCATTCCGAACTGATTCTCGTGCGCTGGATCATCAATAACGAGTCCATGCGGAGCGCTACCCGCCTGGCTTGGCCGCACTGGCCGAAGGCAAGGCCGCGGTCAGGCAGCGGATCAAGGATCGGACCGGCCGGTAACGCAGCTCAAATCCGTTGAGCGGGATGCAGATTCGTCCGTTGACTCATGCCGATTCGATGTTGGTGGCAGCCACCGCTCCGCCTCGCCGGCGCTGGACGTACAGAAAGCCGTCGACTGCTGCCCGCGCGCATTCCCGATAGTCGAAGTCCGGCAGGGTGCTCAAGCGTCCCAGCACCAGTGGGCCGATCAGCAGGGCGATCGCGCGGGACCGATCGATCTCACCCAATTCGGCTGCCTCCGGGCTGTCGAAAATCGCGTCGAATGGCGCCGCATACTGCTGGGCGATTCGTTCGCGCAAGGTGGCAAGCGCCGTGCTGTCACCGCTATGGGCGTGCCGCGCTTCCGGCAGTTGTTCAAGATCGCCGCCCAGCGCGACCCAGGCCATCGCAGTCAGCATGCCCGGCGCTTCGGCAATCAGCTCGGCCTGAGCCTGTAACAACGCGATGAGCCGGTCCCGCAGCGAACCTTCCGAAGGCGGCATGGGCGCCGGCGGTATCAGGCTGTTGAACGTCGCGGCCAGCAGGTCGTTACCACTGGAGAAGTGGCGGTACAACGTGGCTCTGGCAACGTTGGCGCCACGAGTGACCGCCTCCACGGTCACCGCCTTCGGCCCGCCGGAACGCAGCAGCGCAGCGGCGGCTTCCAGTAACCGAGCCCGAGACCGCTCCGGGCGGGGATCAACGCTACTGCCGGCGATCTGCACTACCTCCGTTTAAGAACGAGACTATCCGTCTATATGCAAGACCGTTAGTCTCGGCAAGTACTCGCCGCCGAAAGATGACATGTGATGGGGACCCCCTCAGCTCAGACGCTCGTTGAGTTTGCGTCAGAGTTTTTTCGGGAGCTTGAGGAGGTCCCACTGATGACGATGGTAGGCGGGTTTGACGTGCACCGGAAGC
>NZ_UPHQ01000090.1 GCF_900566055.1 Mycobacterium innocens | reverse complement strand
ACAAGGTCTGCTGTTCGGCATCGGCGGTGACGGTGGCGCCGGGGGCGCCGCGACCGGCGCCACCGGTGTCGGTGGTGACGGCGGTGCCGGCGGCGTCGGCGGTGGTCGGCTGTTCGGCCTGGGTGGCAACGGTGGCGCCGGTGGCGCCGCCACCGGCGCCACCGGTGTTGGTGGCGACGGTGGCGCCGGCGGCGCCGGGGGCGCCAACTTCGGCTACGGGCAGGGCGGTGCCGGCGGCCTCGGTGGCTACGGCATCTCGAAGGGCGGTGCCGGCGGCGCGGGCGGCGTGGCGGGCACACTCGCCGGCGTGAGCGTCGGCGGTTTCGGTGGCCTCGGCGGTGCCTCCAACGTCACCGCCGGCGCCGGCGGCCAGGGCGGCGAGGCGGCCGCGCTCGTCGGCGCTGGCATCGGCGGCGGCGGCGGCCAGGGCGGGTTCGGCAACGGCACCGGCGGCAACGGCGGCGCGGCCGGCCAGGGCGTGGCGCTCACCGGCCTGGGCGTCGGCGGTGTCGGCGGATTTGGCGGCGACAGTGTCACCGGCACCGGCGGCAACGGCGGTGCCGGTGGCGACGCCGGGGGCTTCCTCGCCCTCAACTTCGCCGGCAACGGCGCCAACGCCGGTCAGGGCACAGGCGGTCCTGCCAACGGCGGCAATGGCGGCGACGTCGGCCTCGTCAACAACGGTGCCTTCACCCCGACGCTGTACGGCTTCGGCGGTAACGGCGGCAACGGCGTCAACGGTGGCACTGGTGGCACCGGCGGCACCGGCGGCATCCTTGGCGGCGCCAACGGAACCAACGGATCGCCCTAGCAATTCCCTTAGTCGAACAGCCCCGGTTGGCCCAGCCCGCTGACGCCCGCCGGCGGGGTCATGCCCAGGTGCGTCCAGGCGAGCGCGGTGGCCACTCGGCCGCGCGGCGTACGGGCGATCATCCCGGCACGCACCAGGAACGGCTCGCACACCTCCTCCACCGTGGCCGCCTCCTCGCCGACCGCGACCGCCAGCGTCGAGACCCCGACCGGGCCGCCGCCGAAGCTGCGGGTCAGGGCGGACAGCACCGCGCGGTCCAGCCGGTCCAGGCCCAGCTCGTCGACGTCGTAGACCTCGAGCGCCGACTTGGCGACGTCGCGGGTGATGACGCCGTCGGCGCGGACCTCGGCGAAGTCACGGACGCGCCGCAGTAGCCGGTTGGCGATCCGCGGCGTTCCCCGGGAGCGGCGGGCGATCTCCGCCCCGGCCTCGGCACCCAGTTCGATGCCCAGAATGCCGGCCGAGCGGGCCAGCACCCGCTCCAGCTCGTGCGGCTCGTAGAAGTCCATGTGCGCGGTGAAGCCGAACCGGTCACGCAGCGGGCCGGTCAGCGCCCCGGACCTGGTGGTGGCACCGACCAGGGTGAACGGCGCGATCTCCAGCGGGATCGAGGTGGCGCCGGGACCCTTGCCGACCACCACGTCGACCCGGAAGTCCTCCATCGCCAGATACAGCATCTCCTCGGCGGGCCGGGCGATCCGGTGGATCTCGTCGATGAACAGCACGTCATGCTCGACCAGGTTGGACAGCATCGCGGCCAGGTCGCCCGCACGTTCTAGCGCCGGCCCCGACGTCACCCGAAGCGACGACCCGAGCTCGCCGGCGATGATCATCGCCAGCGACGTCTTACCCAGACCCGGGGGGCCGGACAGCAGGATGTGATCCGGTGTGCCGCCGCGCTTTCGGGCTCCCTCGATGACCAGCTGGAGCTGTTCGCGCACCCGGGGCTGGCCGATGAACTCGCGCAACGAGCGGGGCCGCAGGCTGCCGTCGATATCGCCCTCGCCCACGGCCAGCGCCGGCGATACGTCGCGGTCGGACGGTTCGTCGCTCATCGGGCCTTACCCAGCAGCGCCAGGGCGGCCCGCAATGCGCCCGACGTCGTGGCCTCGGCGTCTCCGGCCAGCACCTTGTCGATGGCCTCCTCGGCCTGCTTGGCGGCAAAGCCGAGCCCGACGAGGGCCTCCACCACCGGAGTGCGTACCGCATTACCGTTGAGCGCCGGAGCGGCCGCCTCCGCCGGACCCACTTTGTCGCGCAACTCCAGCACCATCCGTTCGGCGCCGCGTTTGCCGATGCCGGGCACCCGCGTCAACGCCGCGACGTCGCCGTCGGCCAGCGCCCGGCGCAGCGCCGCGGCGTCATGTACGGCCAGCGTCGCCATCGCCAGGCGCGGCCCGACACCGGAGACCGACAACAACGTCAGGAACAGGTCGCGGGCTTCCCGGTCGGCGAATCCGTACAGCGTCATCGAATCCTCGCGCACGATCATCGCCGTGACCAGCCGCGCCTCGGTCCCCTGCCGCAACGTCGCCAGCGTCGACGGCGTCGCGTTGACCCGGTAACCGACACCGGCCGCCTCGATCACCACGTGATCAAGGGCTACCTCCAGCACCTCACCGCGGACCGAGGCGATCATCGCGCGGCCTTCAGCTTGGCCTTATAGGCGTGACGCTGCCGGGCCGCCAGCGCCTCGGCCCGCGCGATCCGGGCGATCATCGGCGCCCGCCAGCAATGGCAGATTGCCAGCGCCAACGCGTCGGCCGCATCGGCCGGCGTCGGTTTTGCTTGCAGCGCAAGGATTCTGGTGACCATCGCGGTGACCTGAGCCTTGTCGGCGCCACCGTTGCCGGTGACCGCGGCCTTGACCTCGCTGGGGGTGTGGAAGTGTACGTCGATGTCGCGTTTGGCCGCCGCCAGGGCGATCACCCCCCCGGCCTGCGCGGTACCCATGACCGTCGTCACGTTCTGCTGGGAGAACACCCGCTCGATGGCCAGCACGTCGGGACGGTGGGTGTCCAGCCAGTGCTCCACTGCGTCGTTGATGGCCAGCAGCCGCTTCGGCAGCGCCGTATCCGAGGGGGTGCGCACCACGTCGACATCGAGCGCGACGAGGTCCCGGCCCCGTCCGCTTTCCACCAGCGACAGACCACACCGCGTCAACCCGGGATCGACACCCATTACCCGCACCGCATTTCCCTTTCGCAGCCCTTTCACAGCCCTTTCACACCGAACAGCTGTTCGATAGCCTAGCGGCTGGGTGTGACAGGGCCGGGCAGGACACGCGGTTGAACTGCACGTCCCCCGGCGACCCTGACGCATGCCTCTTATCGGGACCCGGGCCGGTGCAAAGCTGTTACGTTAGGGCGCACATCGGCTCGCCGTAGGGAAGGGTTGGGGTGGGATCACTGCTGGTGGTGCTTGCGGTGGCATTGTTCATCGCGTCGCTTCTCGTCCTCGTCGTCGCTCTCAAGCGTCCCAAGACCCCGACACCACCGGGCAACCGACAAGATCCCTTGTCGTTCAACGCGATGCCGCAGTTCGGCCCGCGTCAACTCGGCCCCGGCGCCATCGTCAGCCACGGCGGTGTCGACTATGTGGTTCGCGGATCGGTCACCTACCGTGAGGGACCGTTCGTCTGGTGGGAGCACTTGCTGGAGGGCGGCGACCAGCCGATGTGGTTCAGCGTCGAAGACGACGACGGGCGCCTCGAGCTGGCCATGTGGGTGAAACGCACCGACCTTGCCATGCAGCCCGACGGCGACCAGGTGCTCGACGGCGTGACGTTCCACGAATCGGAGCGCGGCCATGCCGGCTACACCACCGAGGGGACGACGGGCCTGCCCGCGGGCGGCGAGATGGACTACGTCGACTACACCAGCCCCGACGAGACCGCGTTGTTGTCATTCGAGCGCTGGGCACCCGACATGCCCTGGGAGATATCCACCGGCAAAACGGTGCTGCCCGGTGAGCTGACCGTCTACCCCGCTCCCCCGGCGTCCGCATAGGACCATCGGTGCCGCTTCATCAGCTTGCCGTCGCTCCGGCTGACGTATCGGGGACCCGGTTGCGGCTGGCCATCAACGCGCCGCCGCCCCGGCCCCTGGCCACCTATCGGATGGACCACCCCGACGGCGGCACCCTGCTGCTCGGCGTTCTGGGGGCATCGCATGTGGTCACCGTGAAGCACGGTGGCACCAACTTTTCCGAGCAGATCTCGTGTTCGGCCCGTAACCAGGGGGCGAGTCTGCCGGCGCACACCGAAGCGCCCGGCTACCGCCTGGAATCCCGTAGCGACACCTATGACGAGTCGACGTTCCGCCGCCTCGCACACGAGCTGCGCCAGCGGTGCGCGCGCGACGACGGTTGGCTGGGCGGCATGTTCCCCGGCGATGACGCCGCGCTGACCGCGCTGGCGGCCGAACCCGACGGCACCGGCTGGCGCTGGCAGACCTGGCACCTCTACCCGACCGGCTCCGGCGGGTCGGTGGTGTACACCGCAAGCCGGTGGCAACCGTGAGCCGCAACCGCCTATTTCTGATTGCCGGGGGGCTGGCCGTCGCCGCCACGGTGTCGTTGGTTTCCGGAGTAGTGCTGCTGAACAGGAACATCAGCTCCTATATCGCGTCTCACTATCGCGAAGAATCCCGCGACGCCAACGGAACGCGTTACCTCTGCACGGGGTCAGCACGTCAGGTGGCCGACACGCTGGCCCGCTACCAGGCCCCCGCGGCCCGCGCGGCCAGCGGCGACAACGAATACCTGCGCTACCGCAACAACATCGTGGTCGTCGGTCCCGACGGCTCCTACCCGTGCAGCATCCGCGTCGAACCCCTGAGTGCGGGCTACAGCCACGGCTCATTCATCTTCCTCGGTCCGGGATTCACCCCCGGGTCTCCGTCGGGCGGCTCGGGGGGCAGCCCCGGCGGTCCGGGCGGAAGCAAGTAGGACAAGCACCCAAAGGAGACAGCCATGCAGCAGGCGTTACATCAGGCGTTACATCAAGCATCAGTCGATTTCGGCACCGTCAACTTCACCCCGATCCTGCATGGCGTGGTGGCGACCATCTTGTACTTCCTGGTGGGCGCAGCCGTCCTGATCGCGGGTTTCCTGATGGTCGATGTGCTGACTCCGGGCAATCTGCGTCGCCTGGTGTTCGTCGATCGGCGCCCCAACGCTGTCGTCCTGGCCTCGGCAATGTATGCGGCGCTGGCCATCGTCATCGTCGTCGCCATTCACACCAGCTCCAGCCAGCTGGGCCAGGGCCTGCTCGACGTGGCGGTGTACGGGCTCGTGGGGGTGGTACTGCAAGGGGTGGCGCTGCTGATTCTCGAGATCGCGGTGCCGGGCCGGTTCCGCGACCATATCCATGAACCGCAGTTACATCCCGCGGCGTTCGCCATTGGCGTGATGCTGCTGGCCGTCGGGGGTGTGATCGCCGCCGCGCTGTCATGACAGCGACGCAGGAGGCGGCTGTTGTAACCTCGGCGCGCTGGCGTGCGGTGCTGCTAGCCGCCGTCGCGGCATGTGCGGCGTGCGGGATTGTCTACGAACTTGCGTTGCTGACGCTGTCGACGAGCTTGGAGGGCGGCGGCATCATCGCCGTGTCACTTATCGTCGCGGGATATGTGGCGGCGCTGGGCTTGGGTGCGCTGTTGGTCAAGCCACTGCTGGCGCGAGCGGCCGTGACGTTTGTTGCTGTCGAGGCGGTATTGGGCATCGTCGGCGGCCTTTCTGCGGCAGCACTGTATGTGGCGTTTGCGTTTGTCGACGGATCGACGCTGGTGCTGGCGGTGAGCACCGCGCTGATCGGCTGCCTGGTCGGCGCCGAGGTGCCGCTGCTGATGACCCTGCTGCAAGGCAGCCGAATGTCTGGGGCCGCCGATACCGGCCGCGCCCTGGCCAACCTCAACGCGGCCGACTATCTGGGCGCGCTGGTGGGCGGGCTGGTCTGGCCGTTCCTCCTGCTTCCGCAGCTGGGGATGATTCGCGGCGCAGCGGCCACCGGGGTGGTGAACCTGGTGGCCGCGGGTGTCGTGGCGATCTTCTTGCTGCGACACGTCGTGTCCCGCCGCCAGCTGGCGACGGCGCTGGGCACGCTGACGGTCGCGCTGGCGCTGCTGGTCACCCTGCTGGTGCGGGCCCGCGGCATTGAGACCACCAGCCGCCAGCGGCTCTACACCGACCCGATCGTTGCCTACCGGCACTCGGCGTATCAGGAGATTGTGCTCACCCGCCGCGGCGACGACTTGCGCCTGTATTTGGACGGCGGTTTGCAGTTTTCTACCCGCGACGAATACCGCTACACCGAAAGCCTGGTCTACCCCGCTCTCGGCAATGGCGCGCGCTCGGTGCTGGTGTTGGGCGGTGGCGACGGCCTGGCGGCCCGTGAGTTGTTGCGCCTGAACAGGATTCAGCAAATCGTCCAAGTGGAGCTGGACCCTGCCGTCATCGACTTGGCGCGCACCACCATGCGCGAGGCCAACGGCGGGTCGCTGGACAACCCACGCGTGCACGTGGTGATCGACGACGCGATGAACTGGCTGCGCGGCGCTGAAGCGGAGACTTTCGATGCGGTGATCGTCGACCTGCCCGATCCCGATACTCCTGTGCTGGGCCGCCTGTATTCCACCGAGTTCTACGGGCTGGTCGGTCGCGCACTGGCGCCCGGCGGGCTGATGGTGGTGCAAGCGGGCAGCCCGTTCTCGACGCGGACCGCGTTCTGGCGCACGGTCTCGTCGGTGCAGGCCGCGGGGTACGCGGTGACGCCGTACCACGTTTATGTGCCCACGTTCGGCGACTGGGGCTTCGTGCTGGCAGGCCGCGACGACACGGCGCCACTACCTACCGTGCCGCCCGATGCGCCCCCGCTGCGGTTCCTGGATCAGCGGGTGCTCGAGGCCGCCACGGCGTTCTCTGACGACGTCCGGCCGCGCCCGCTGGAGCCCTCAACCCTGGACAACCCGCGCATCGTCGAGGACATGCGCCGCGGGTACGACTAGCGCACTACCAGGCGCCGACGCCACCGTCGCCACCCAAGCCTGCGACGCCAACGGTACCGGTGTCGCCGGGGTCACCGGCCAGACCGGCGACGTGTGTCCGCGCGCCCCCGTCAGCACCGCCAGTGCCGCCAGTGTCGCCAGTGTCACTGGCCGCTTCAGCGCTGGAGTAACCACTGGCACCCGCCGACAATGCCTGCATAACCGCTCCTGAAACGCTGGGCTGCCCACTGATCGCCTGGTACTGCTGCCCACAGCTGCCAAACAAAGCCGCGAGCGCCGCCGACACCTCGTCGTCTGCGGCCGCCACGACCTGCTTCGTCGGCGCAACCGCAGCGGCGGTAGCCGTACCCACCCGCGAACCGACGTCCAAACTGGCAGAGAGTAGTTATTGGGAAGCTGCGGTATTCCTTCAGCCACAGGGATCTAGCGGCCGGAGGCAGCGGGCCTGGTGGCGCGGATGACCGCAGCGTGCATTCCGTCGGCAGCTTGGTGAGTGAAGGCGACTGAGTTTCGTCAGGTGCTTCGGCCCCAGTGAGCGCACGAATTTTGGCCCATGCCCACGCTTGTGTTCTCGTCCGGTGACGATGTGGCGTCGCTACTTGCCGGACTGGTCTTTCGCTGTGGTGGGCAGTAGTTCGGTGATCAGGGCTTGGATTCGGTCGGCGATGTCGTCGCGGATGGAGCGCACGGTGTCGAGGGGTTGGCCGGCGGGGTCGGGCAGTTTCCAGTCGCGGTAGGACACGCCGGGGAAGTAGGGGCAGGATGTCGCCGCAGCCCATGGTGATGACCAAGTCGCTGTTTTGGACCGCGTCGCCGGTGAGCACTTTTAGGGTTGCGGCGGTGATGTCGATGCCTAGTTCGGCCATGGCCGCGACGGCGACCGGGTTGATCTGGTCGGCGGGTTCGGTGCCGGCGGAGCGGACTTCGATGCGGTCACCGGCGAGGTGGGTCAGCAGTGCGGCCGCCATTTGGGAGCGTCCAGCGTTATGGACGCAGACGAAGAGGACGCTGGGTTTATCGGCCATCAGCGCAGACCGGTTGGCTGGCGTCGGTTCGGAAGAGTCGGGGGCGCAGGGCCAGGGAGACGTAGACCAGGCCGACCAGCACGGGCACTTCGATGAGCGGTTCGACGACGCCGGCTAGTGCTTGTCCGGATGTCGCGCCGTAGGTGGCGATGGCTACCGCGATGGCCAGTTCGAAGTTGTTGCCGGCGGCGGTGAACGCCAGGGTTGTGGTGCGCTGGTAACCCACGTTGAGGGCGGCGCCGAGCACATAACCACCGGCCCACATGATCGCGAAGTAGGCCAGCAGCGGCAGCGCGATGCGAGCGACATCGAAAGGCCGGGAAGTGATTTGATGGCCTTGCAGGGCGAACAGGATCACGATGGTAAACAACAGCCCATACAGTGCCCACGGTCCGATGCGGGGCAGGAACCGCGACTCATACCAGTGGCGACCCTTGGCTCGTTCACCCAGGCGCCGCGAGAGGTATCCGGCCAGCAGTGGGATGCCCAAAAAGATCAGCACGGATTTGGCGATCTGCCACGACGACACCTCGATCCCCGGTCTGGGGCAGGTGAAGCCATCCGGGCAGCACTGACAGGTAGAACCACCCAAGCGCCGCGAACATGGCCACCTGGAAGATCGAGTTCAACGCGACCAGCACCGCGCGGCGGCTTCGCGGTCCCCGCAGGCCAGGTCGTTCCAGATGATGACCATGGCGATGCAGCGGGCCAGCCCGACGATGATCAGCCCGGTGCGGTATTCGGGCAAATCGGGCAGCAGCAGCCAGGCCAGGGTGAACATCACCGCCGGCCCGATCAGCCAGTTGAGCAGCAGTGAGGACATCATCAGTTTGCGGTCAGCGGTGACCTCGCTGAGCTGGTCATAGCGGACCTTGGCCAGCACCGGATACATCATCACCAACAACCCGGCCACGATCGGCAGCGAAACACCATCAACCTCAACGGCACTGAGCCCCGCGCCTAGGCCGGGCACCAGCCGGCCCAGCAGCAGCCCGGCGGCCATCGCCAACCCGATCCACACCGGCAACAACCGGTCCAGCGTGGGCAGCTTGGCGGCCACCGTTGGGACAGCAGTCGATACGGTGGTTTCGCTCATAGGTCCTCTCCCGGTGGGTTGGGGCTGTGATGGCTCAAAATGGCGGGCGGCAGTTCTATGCGCTCGTGGTGGTTGCGGTCCGGGTGGCTTAATTTAGTTGCTGGAGGATGCGGCGGGTTTGGTGGCGCGGATGATTGCCGCGTGCATCCCGTCGACGACCTCGTGAGTGAAAGTCACTGAGTCATCGGTGAATCCGACTGCGGCCAGGCCGTCGAGGTATTCCTGCTTAGACAGGGCTCCGGCGATGCAGCCGACGTAGGAGCCGCGTTGAGCGCGGTCGACCGCACTGAGGTGATCTTCGGCGACGACGTCAGAGATTCCTATCCGCCCGCCGGGGACCAGCACGCGGAACATCTCGGCGAGCACTGCCGGTTTGTCGGCCGACAGGTTGATCACGCAATTGGAAATCACCACATCGACGGTGGCGTCGGCAAGTGGGATGTCTTCGATTGTGCCCTTACGGAATTCGACGTTGGTGGCACCGGCTTTAACCTTATTCGCTTCGGCCAGGGCCAGCATCTCATCGGTCATGTCGACGCCGTAGGCGAACCCGTCCGGTCCGACCCGGCGCGCCGAAAGCAGCACATCGATCCCGCCGCCGGAGCCCAGATCCAGCACGCGTTCGCCCGGGTGCAGGTCGGCGACCGCGGTCGGGTTGCCGCAACCCAGGCTCGCCGCAACCGCGTCGGCGGGTAGCTCGGAGTGCTCGTCAATGTCATAAAGACCGGCGCCGAAGATGGTGCCGAAGTCAACCGAATCGCTCGATCCGCAGCGGCTCGCCGCGGTGAGGACTTCGCTGTTGGTGGCACCGGCGGTGATCGCACTGGCAGCCGCGCCGTAGCTGGAGCGAACTTGATCGCGCAGCTCCCCGTCTGTGGTCTCGGCCATTTCGATAATCCTTCCATCGACATACGTCTATGGGACCAAGATGCCCCATGCATCGACGGGTGTCAATGCGTTGTGTCATACTGTGGTCGTGCCCGCTGCGACCGCATCCGCAACCAAACCCCATGGTTCGCTGCTGGCCGCCGATCTCGCGGCATGCTGCACCCCAATCACTGGCACCGTCCTCGAATCGCCGGCAGCCGAGCGGCTGGCCGCGGTGCTCAAGGCGCTAGCCGAGCCGACCCGGCTGCGGCTGGTCTCGCTGATCGCGGGCCATGAGGGTGCGGAGGCATGCGTGTGCGATCTGACGGCGCCGGTAGGGCTGTCCCAGCCGACGGTGTCGCATCACCTCAAGATCCTGGTCGAGGCCGGTCTGCTGGAACGAACACAGCGCGGCAAATGGGCCTACTACCGCCTCGTGCCGGGCGTGTTGGACGCGCTGGCTGGCATGCTTACGGGCACCGGTCGCCCTCGTTAGGAGCTACGGGTCGGCTTTGCGCGATCGTGTCGTTTGCGGAGGATTGGCGATGCGGGCCGCAACGTAGTCGGCGTCGTCGCGTGCGGCGAGCGCTACCCAACGCGTGGCGGCACTGACCGACAGGCCGAGAAGCTCGCCGAGCACGGGAGCCGGGAGATCCCCGGCTAGCGCGCTCAGTGCTGCCCCGCGTGCGGGACGGACGAAGACGCCAATCTCGTTGTTCAACAGCAACGTAAGGCGACCGCGGCCCAGGTTGTTGACCGGCATTCACGATGAGGATGATGGCGGCGTTGATCGTGAGGATGTGCGGGTATGAAACGACCCCGCCGGTGGATGTCCGGCGGGGTCGGTGGTGTTCGGGGTGTCGGTGTGGTGTTCAGTCCGCCGTGACTTCGGCAACAGCGGTGCGGGTGGAGGATTCGTCGACGATGGCCTTGTCGGCGGCGAACGCGGCGACGAGGGCTTGTAGC
>NZ_UPHQ01000103.1 GCF_900566055.1 Mycobacterium innocens | reverse complement strand
CCCGGTCGCCTACCTCGACGTCGACGGCACCATCGCACCCACCTACGGGCAACACAAGGCCGGAATGGACATGTCCTACAAGGGCATCTGGGGCTACGCGCCGCTGATCGTGTCGCTGGCCAACACCGCGGATACGTCAACCTCGAACTCAACTGCGAGGATGTCGCCGAGTTCAGCTACCAGCCCGGCAAATGTGCCCGACCCTACCGGGTGATCGCGCTGCGCAAGAACATCAGCAAGACCCGCGGCGAAGCGGCCCTCATCGAGGAGATCCGCTACTTCTTCTACATCACCACCCGCACCGACCTGACCCCCGCCCAGGTCGTGGCCTGCGCCAACGACCGCTGCGACCAGGAAAACGTCATCGAGCAGCTCAAAAACGGTGTCAACGCGGAAACGACTTCTCCAACAATCCTGCGACCCACTAACGCCGACTCGCGTATTTGAGGGGCTAGATCGTTCGGCGGCCGTTGTCGCTACCGGCCCACACAGCACCAGCCAATCCCAACCCGAGTGGAGGTAACCCGTGACACACGACCCGACCAGCACTGTCGATCGGACCCGGCTGCCGTTGCCGGACACGCCGACGGGGGGAAAAGCCGGGCGAACGGTTTCCGAGTCGACAATGCCGACGATCACTCCCATCCGCCCACCACAGAACGCGCCGAATGTGGTGATCGTCCTGCTCGACGACGTCGGATTCGGGGCCACGGCGACCTTCGGCGGCCCAGTGCCGACGCCAACCGGCGACGCGCTGGCACGGGAAGGGCTGCGGTACAACCGGTTTCACACGACCGCCTTGTGCTCCCCAACTCGCGCCGCACTGTTGACCGGCCGGAACCATCACGCGGTCAACACGGGCAACATCACCGAATGGGCCACTGGGTATGACGGCTACAACAGCATCATCCCGAAATCCGCCGCCACCATAGCCGAGACGCTGCGCCAAAACGGCTACAGCACAGCAGCATTCGGCAAATGGCACAACACCCCGGTATGGGAGGTGAGTCCGGCGGGCCCCTTCGACAGGTGGCCAACCGGGATGGGTTTCGAAGAGTTCTACGGCTTCATGGGCGGTGAAGCCCACCAATACAATCCCGGCCTGTATCACGGTACGACGCCAGTCGAACGGCCCGAAGGCGTTGAGAATTACCACCTTACGACGGATCTCGCGGATCGGATGATCGAGTGGGCACATCGGCAGCAGGCCATGTCGCCCGACCGACCGTTTTTCGTCTACTGGGCGTCCGGCGCCACCCACGCACCGCACCACGTGGCACCAGAATGGAGCGAACCTTTTCGCGGACGATTCGCCGCAGGCTGGGACAAGCTGCGTGAGGAAATCTATTCCCGGCAGAAGGAACTGGGCGTGATTCCCGCAGACGCCGCGTTGACTCCACGCCACGAATCGATACCCGCCTGGGACACGATGTCAGAAGAGCAGCAGCGCATCGCGTCGCGTCTCATGGAGGTCTACGCCGGATTCCTTGCCCACACCGATCACGAGATCGGTCGGATAGTCACCGCGCTCAAGGATATGAGGGTCTGGGACAACACGATGTTCGTCTACATCATCGGTGACAACGGCGCGGCTGCCGCCGGCGGGATCACCGGTGTCTTCAACGAAATGGTGACGTTGAACGGCCTCCAAGAAGACCCGGAAATCGTCTTGTCGAGGATCGACGATTTCGGCGGGCCCAAGGCCAGCAACGAGTATCCGGTCGGCTTCGCCTGGGCGATGTGCACCCCGTTCCAGTTCACCAAGCAGTTCGCCAGTCATTTCGGTGGCACCCGCAATCCGATGATTGTGACCTGGCCGCAACGCATCAACGACGGTGGCGGGCTGCGCTCGCAGTTTCACCACGTCATCGATATCGCCCCAACCATCTTGGAAGCCGCCGGCATCCCCGCACCCGTTGTGGTCAATGGCGTGCCACAGCAGCCCTACGACGGCATCAGCCTGGCGTATACATTCGACGACGCGGCCGCCCCGGACCGGCGCCGCACCCAGTATTTCGAGATCAAGGGCATCCGCGGGATCTATCACGATGACTGGATGGCCTGCACCTATCACGGCAAGATCCAGTGGCAACCGGGGTCGACGATGCCCGCCTTCTCCGATGACCGCTGGGAACTCTACGACCTGTCGCGGGACTACAGTCAAGCCGTTGATCTGTCCGCCCAGCACCCCGATCGGCTTGCCGAGTTGAAGGCACTATTCGACGCTGAGGGCGAGAAAAACCACGTCTTTCCGCTCGACGACCGCGGCCCCGCCCGGGCGATCGGTGCGCGGCCGACGGTTCTGGGCCAGCGAACCTCGATTTCGTTCGGGCAAGGATCAATCCGGATGCCTGAGGACATCATTCGGTGCGCCTTTAACCGGTCCTACTCGATTACCGCGGACCTGGACACTCCCGGTGGCGACACGGTCGACGGCGTTCTCCTGGCCGCCGGCGGCTACTTCGCCGGCCTGGCTCTCTACGTGCAGAATGGACTGGCCAAGTTCACCTACAACTATTTCGGGTCCAAGTACACGACCATCGCCGCGGCCACGCCCCTGCCCGCGGGCAGCTCGACCATCGCGGTCGAATTCGATTATGACGGTGGAGGTTTGGGAAAAGGCGGCGTCGCGCGACTCCTGGTAAACGGGCGCCAGACAGCTGAATCTCGCATCGAGCGGACGGTTCCGCTGGGGTTCAGCGCCGACGAAGGGCTCGATATCGGGCTCGACGGCGGCACCCCGGCCGCCGACACCTACGAGGGCGCATTCCCGTTCAACGCCACCATCAAGGCGGTGACGATCCAGTTGCGGTGAAGGCCGGCGGCGGCTGTCCCCCGGGCCGTGGGGCACCCGCCGTTAGCCGGCTTTGGCGATCGCGACTCGTACCCCGTCGCCGATGTCGACGCCGCCGGCCGGGTCGCCGAATTCGAAACTGGTGGCCAGAATTTCGCCGGCAATGAGATCGCGGTGGGTCTGCGCCCAGGCTTGCCGCTCGGCGGGCACCGATATCACCACGCTGATCCGGTCGGACACGTCCAGCCCGGTCGACTTGCGCAGCTCTTGCAGTTCCCGGATGCGGTCTTTGGCCCAGCCCTCGGCCTCCAATTCCGGGGTCACTGTGCCGTCGAGCACCACCAGCCCGGCGCCGCCGGGCAGTGCCGCGGTGGACTCCGGGTCGGCGGCCACCAGCCGTGAGCTGTATTCCTCCGGTTGCAGCACCGCGGGCCCTGCCGTCAAGGTGCCGTCGGGATTGACGACGCCGTCGCCGGCCTTGACCGCCTTGATCGCCGGTTGCACGTCCTTGCCCAGTCGCGGCCCGGCCACCCGGGCGTTGACGGTCAGCTCGAACCGCCCGTAGGTGTCGATGTCGTCGGTGAGTTCGACCTGTTTGACGTTGAGCTCATCGGCGATCAGTTCAGCGAATGGCTTCAGTCGTTCCGGGTCGGCAACTGCCACAGTCAGTTTCGGCAACGGCAGACGCACCCGCAGCTTCTTGGCCTTACGCAGGGACGACGCGGCCGAGCACACTTCGCGGACCTGATCCATCGCCGCTACCAGGCCGGCGTCGGCGGGCACCGCATCGGCCCGCGGCCAGTCCGTCAGATGAACCGAGCGCTCACCGGTCACAGCGCGCCAGATCACCTCGGTAATCAACGGAAGCAACGGCGCGGCCAGTCTGGCGGTGACCTCCAGCACCGTGTGCAAGGTGTCGATGGCATCGCCGTCTTCTTCCCAGAAGCGCAAACGCGACCGTCGCACATACCAATTCGTCAGCGCTTCGGTGAACTGCCGCAGCTGCTCGCAGGCCCCGGAGATGTCGCACACCTCCATCGACCGGGTGAGGTCTTCGCGCAGCACCGCCAGCTTGGCCAGAATGTAGCGATCCAGTACATGGCGTGAATCGGTACGCCAGGTACCCACTTTCGGCGCATACAGGGCCAAGAAGCTGTAGGCATTCCACAACGGCCGCAAGACTTGCCGTACGCCGTCCCGGATCCCCTGCTCGGTGACAATCAGGTTGCCGCCGCGCAGGATCGGCGAGGCCATCAAGAACCAGCGCATCGCATCGGAGCCGTCCCGGTGGAACACCTCGTTGACGTCGGGGTAGTTGCGCAGCGACTTGCTCATTTTCTGACCATCTGAGCCCAGCACGATCCCGTGCGCCACACACGTTTTGAACGCGGGCCGGTCGAACAGCGCGGTTGCCAGCACGTGCAGGGTGTAAAACCAGCCACGGGTCTGTCCGATGTACTCGACGATGAAGTCCCCGGGGTAATGGGCATCGACCCTTTTATCGGGGTCGACGCAATCGACTCCGTCGAACCAGTCACGGTTTTCGAACGGGTAGTGCACCTGGGCGTAGGGCATGGAGCCCGAGTCGAACCACACGTCGAGCACGTCTGGGATGCGCCGCATCGTGCTTTTCCCGCTGGGATCGTCGGGGTTGGGCCGGGTGAGCTCGTCGATGTAGGGCCGGTGCAAATTGTCCGGCCGCACCCCGAAATCGCGCTCCAGCTCGTCCAAGCTGCCGTATACATCGATTCTCGGGTACGCGGGATCATCGGACTTCCACACCGGAATCGGGGTGCCCCAGTAGCGGTTTCGTGAGATGGACCAATCGCGGGCACCCTGCAGCCACTTCCCGAACTGGCCGTCTTTGACGTGTTCGGGATACCAGGTGATCTGCCGGTTGAGTTCGACCATGCGGTCGCGGAATTCCGTCACCGTGACGAACCAGGACGACACCGCGCGGTAGATCAGCGGGTTACGGCAGCGCCAGCAATGTGGGTAAGGGTGTTCGTAGGATTCGTGGCGGATCAACACCGCGCCGTTCGCCGCCGCCGGACCACTTTGTTTCTTCAGGTCATGGATGATCTGGGCATTGGCGTCGAACACGTGCTGCCCCTGGTAATCGGCAACGGTGGCGTCGAAGCGGCCCTTGGCATCGACCGGGGTTACCGGCGCGATGCCGGCAGCCTCCGCGACCGCCATGTCGTCTTCGCCGTACGCCGGGGCCATATGTACGATGCCGGTGCCGTCTTCGGTGGTGACGAAATCGCCTGACAGTACGCGAAATGCGTTAGGCGAATCACCAAAGTATGTAAAGGGCGGCTGGTACTGCATATCCAGTAGGTCGGCGCCGCGATAGGTGCCGAGAACCTCGGGTTCTTCTCCGAACTCTCGAGCGTAGGCAGGCACCCTCGCCTCAGCCAGCACGAAGCGCCGATCGCCGGCTTTGATCTCTACATATGTCGTCTCAGGGTTTACCGCGACGGCCAGGTTCGACGGCAGCGTCCACGGTGTCGTGGTCCACACCAACAGGAATGCGCCGGCCAGCTCGTTAAGTGGTTGGCCACCCGGCACTTTGAATCCCACCGTGATCGCGGGGTCCTGACGGCTCTGGTAGACGTCGTCGTCCATCCGCAGTTCGTGATTGGATAGTGGGGTTTCGTCGCGCCAGCAGTAGGGCAGCACCCGGTAGCCCTCATATGCCAGGCCCTTGTCCCAGAGCTGTTTGAACGCCCAGATCACCGATTCCATATACGGCAGATCAAGCGTCTTGTAGTCGTTGTCGAAATCGACCCAGCGAGCCTGCCGGGTCACATATGCCTGCCACTCGTCGGTGTAGCGCAACACCGAAGCCCGGCAGGCATCGTTGAACGCGGCGATCCCCATGGCGTCGATCTGCGATTTGTCGGTGATGCCCAGCTGGCGCTCGACCTCGAGTTCGGCAGGCAACCCGTGGGCGTCCCAACCGAAGCGGCGCTCCACCTTATAACCGCGCATGGTTCGGTACCGCGGCACGATGTCCTTGACATAGCCGGTCAGTAGATGCCCGTAGTGCGGCAGGCCGTTGGCAAAGGGGGGCCCGTCGTAGAACACGTATTCCGGGGCGCCGTCGCGGCGGGCGATGCTGGCGCGGAAGGTGTCATCGCGGGCCCAATAGTCAAGGACCTGGCTTTCCATCACGGGAAAGTCCGGAGAGCCACCACGTTGGTCGGCGCCCAGGTCGCTCCGCGGGTAGGCGCTGTCGGTCATGCCGTCTCCTGTGTCGTTTGTCACAAGACACGGGGACGACGATGCGCCGGAAGCGCGAACACCGCGGTACCACCCCGCTTGCCGCACCTACCTACGCACGGCCGCTCGTTGCAGGCTGTGACGGGCCCACCCGTTCGGTTCTACTGGGCTTTTGCGCTGTTCTTCCGAAGGCTCACCGGTGATAGCCGGATCAACGCCGTTGCGGCCGATCCTACCCGGCAACCGGGGCGCGAGGCCCCGCCCAGCCAACAAACTGCGACCCCTCAACCACGGGTTTCAAACCCAATGCAGCGAAAACCGAAATTTAAGCACCACCCATCAACTAGGCTCAGCTCACCAACGCTAGAAACCTAAATACCCGGATGAACGGTCGTCGCAGCGTCGGGCATGGGGCAACCCACACCGACAGCGATATGGTCGTGCCTTCGGGGAGGCACGACAAAGTTAATGAGGGGGCATGTGAACACCACGATACCCGGCCTACCCAGTGCCGTCACGACCGCAGTCCGTTGGCCGGCCAGGGGTACCGACCCGTCCAACGTGTCCCGTGACGTGCGGTGGACCGGCACCGGTGGCGCAACCCGACATCGTTACGGCCAAGACCTCGAACCCGGTTCACCGGGATCCCTACAAATGTCATCACCGTGCCGGGTTCTGTGGACCACCCTTGGCTCTCCGGTGCATCGCAACCTGCTGGGCGACTGGGAGGAAGAATGGTCAGAGTAGGGAAAGTAGAGGCCGGGACCATCCGCGATTGGGCCCCCGAGCCGGGCATGCTGGTGTCGTGGCAACCATCGCCGGCGTCGCTCGCCAAGGCGAAGCAAGCACCGATCAGCCCGGTACCGCCCAGCTATATGCAAGCCCATCACCTGCGTAACTTCCGGTCCTACGCCAGCCGCAGCCTGGAGATGTCGCGATTGCTGATTTCCGCCTGGGACATTCCCGGTCGATGCGACACCCGCACCATGACGCACGTCATCAATGCGCACCTGCGTCGCCACGACACCTACCGAAGCTGGTTCGAGCACACCGAGGGCGATCACTTCGTGCGGCGAACCATCAACAAAGCCAACGACATTCAGTTCGTCGCAACCCAGCACGGTGAACTGACAACGCAAAGGCAATGGCGGGACCACCTGTTGGCCACCCCGAGCCCGCTGGAGTGGGACTGCTTCCGCTTCTCGATCATTCAGCGCGCAGACCATTTCACCTTCTGTGTGGCCATCGACCATCTTCACTGCGACGCCATGTTCGTCGGTGTCGCGTTCGCCGAGATCCACCTGATGTACGTAGCGCTGGTTGGGGGCGGAGCGCCGTTGCGGCTGGCCGAGACAGGCAGCTATCACGACTACTGCACCCGGCAGCAGGAGCACCTGTCCGGGCTCACCTTGGACTCCCCGGTTATCCGCGCATGGGCCGAATTCTTCGAGGGCAATGACGGGTGCCTTCCCAAATTCCCGCTGCCACTGGGGGACACATCTGCGCCGTGCGAGATGATGGGCGTCCGGCTGTTGGACGAGCGGCAGACACTCGCGTTCGAATCCGCGTGCTTGTCGGCGGGAGCCCGGTTCTGCGGCGGCGTACTCGCTATGTCGGCAGTGGCCGAACACGAATTGACCGGAACCGACGCGTTCCACGCCATCGTCCCCATCGACATTCGCCGCACCCAGACGGATTTCATGACGACGGGTTGGTTCACCGGCTTCGTGCCGATCACCGTCCCCACCACCGGATCGTCGTTCGGTGAAATCGTCAAGGCGGCTCAGGAAAGCTTTGATTCCGGCCGGGAATTGGCCGAAGTGCCGTTGGACCGCGTGCTGGAACTGGTTCCGTGGCTGCGGAAAGGCCAATGGGGAGCACCGTTGCTCTTCTACCTCGACGCCGGCATTCCACCGCTGTCGGCCCTGGCCAACTGCCACGTGGAAGGCTTACACGCCCGGCTCTGCCACGACGGCGGAATGATGGGGCAAATCGACATCCGGGTTAACCGGTTCGAGAAAGAGACCCAGTTAACGGTGTTGTTCCCGAACAACCCGATCGCCCGCGAGTCGGTCACCCGCTACGCCGAGACGCTGAAGGCCGCCTATATTCGGGTAGCCGAGGGACGCGAGGTGATGCCGGCCCGGCGCCACAACGGCAGTCAGCTGCACCTCGCCTATAGTCGGCGCGCTTACGAACCCGCGACCGCGGTCCCCCCCTTGACCACATGGCGCACCGGCTAGGCCGGCTAGGCCGGAAATCCGGGTTTTTCCAAGGAGTTTCGAATTGGCACGTTCTTCGGCCATGACGGACAACAGGATCGCCTTTCTCGACCACGTAGCTTTTCTTCGGTTGCGCGCAACCGGCGTTGACACCGTCGGCCAAGTTACCTGGATCTACGATCGTCCGGTTGACTTGGAAGGGTTGCGCCGGTTCAACCGCAACCTCGGCCGTGGATGGCTAGGGCGCCGAATCGAGCGTTCCCCGTTACCATTTGGTCGTCCCCGCTGGGTCGCATACCACGATCCACCGGAAATCGACATCGCTCCATCACCCCGATCTCGCGCTGAAATCATGGGCTGGCTGGATGAGCGTGCGCAGATTCCGGTCGACCCCGAATACGGACCTTGCTGGCATCTGGGGATCCTCCCGCTCCACGACGGTGGGACGGCGGTAACCCTGATCACGTCGCACTCAGTGGTGGACGGCGTCGCGCTGCATCTCGCTATCCACGAGGCCGTCAACGGCATCACCCGAGATTTAGGCTATCCACCCCCACGATCGCGCAGTCGTGGACGAGCACTGCTTGTCGACGCGTGGGACGCCGTTTGCGGATTGCCCGAGGTTTTTCGGGCACTGATCGCCTGCATCATGCTCGTACTGAAACGCGACTCGAGTGTGAAGACGCGAACAAGCACACCACCGGCTACGTCGAGCCGCAGCGACGAGCCAATTGTCGTACCTTCTGTCACATTTTCCTGCGATTTGGCTTCGTGGGACGCCCGGGTACTCGAACTCGGCGGGTCCAGTAATTCGCTTTTCGTTGCTTTCGCGACCAGGCTCGCGCAACGCCTGGGGCGGCTGAGCCCGGCTGATGGCGCTGTCACGATAACAATGCCGGTCAATGAGCGCACCGCAGGTGATTTACGAGCGAATGCGTTGACGGCCATTACCTTCGGGGTCGACCCGGACCGGGTGACAACGGATTTGCAACTCATCCGCAACGAGATGAAACAGAGCCTGGCCGCACTCCACGAAACCCCAAACAAGCTGCTCAAGCCGCTGCCGCTGGTTCCTTACACGCCTAGGTGGCTGGCCAGGAAGATGGCAGCACTGGCCTTGGGCAGTTCGGAATTGCCGGTTTGCTGTTCGAATGTCAGGAACCTTAGTCAAGACTTGAACCGTATCGACGGAACCGATGCCGACTATTTCTCGGCACGTCTGTTCAATCAAGGTGCGACCAAACAGAACATCGAGCGGGAAAGCGGCCAGCTGTACCTTTTCTCCGGACGTCTGAATGGCAAAGTTTTCATCAGCGTATCCTCTTATCAACTTGGTGCGGAGAATTCGAACCGGCAGCTGCGCGGAGTGATAGAACAAACGCTTGCAGATTATCGGCTAACCGCTGAGGTATTCGGATAGCTCGCAGTCACAGGGCTGAGGTCGCCCGGGGGCGGGAAGCAAAAGGTAGGGGATGCTGATGAAGTTCGCACTGGCGATCAACGGCACCCGCGGCGATGTCGAGCCCTGCACGGCTCTCGGTCGGGAGTTGCTGCGCCGGGGGCACGAGGTTCGCCTCGCGGTGCCACCCAACCTGATCGGTTTGGCCGAAGCGGCCGGACTGGATGCGGTCAGCTACGGGCCGGACACTCAGGCGCTGCTCGACAACGAAGACAACTTGCACGAATTTTGGAAGCCGCAGACTTCGATCAAGTTGGTGCGCGAAGGTATCGCGGACCTGCGTCAGGGGTGGGCCGATATGGCGGCGACCCTGAGATCGTTGGCAGCCGGCGTGGATCTGGTGTTGACCGGCATGATCCACCAGGGCATTGCCGCCAACATCGCGGAGTATTACGACATTCGGCTGGCGACCATGCACTTCATGCCCGCGCGGGTCAATGGCCAGCTCTTGCCGATCTTGCCGGAGCGGTTGAATCGCGCGCTGGTTTCGGCGCTGTGGTGGGTGCAGTGGCGCATCACGAAGAGCCCTGAAGACGCGCAGCGGCGAGAACTGGGCCTGCCGAAGGCAACCGCGTCCTCGTCGTCGCGCATTCTGGGCCGCCGGGCACTCGAGATCCAGGCCTATGACGAGCTGTGCTTTCCCGGCCTGGTTACCGAGTGGGCGCAATGGGCTGACAGGCGGCCGTTCGTCGGAGCCCTGACCCTGGAATTGCCAACGGATTACGACGACGAGGTGTTGTCGTGGATTGCTGCCGGCACGCCGCCGGTCTACTTCGGCTTCGGCAGCATGCCAGTGGATTCGCCCGCCGACACCATCGCCATGATCAGCGCCGCCTGTGCGGAATTGGGCGAACGCGCGTTGATCTGCACCGGCCAGAACGACGTCAGCAATCTCGAGTGCGCGGACCACGTCAAACTGGTGCCCGGGGTAAGCCACGCCGCCGTATTTCCGGCCTGCCGCGCGGTTGTACACCACGGTGGCGCCGGAACGACCGCGGCGGGCATGCGAGCCGGCATCCCGACCCTGATCCTCTGGATCTGGATAGAGCAACCGATTTGGTTAGCCCAGATCAAACGGCTCAAGATCGGCTCTGGACGCCGGCTCGCGGCCACCACGAAGGAGACGCTGGTCAGCGACCTCGGGGCAATTCTGGCCCCCGGGTACGTCAACCGGGCCCGGGAGATTGCAAATCAGATGACCAAACCTGGCGAAAGCGCCACGCGGGCAGCCGGTCTTCTGGAAAATGAGGTGAGCCGGAATCAGTCCAACCCGCAATTTCGTGACTGACTCCGGTGCGCACTGCCCACTCGAACAGGACGACATGACCGCGAAACGCTTCTTCAACGACAGAGCCCCGGGCGGTCGCCACCGCTTCCTATGCGTTGACGCAGTGTCGGTCAGCTGAAAGACGGCGAACGGGAGGAGGGGGCAGATGTGGACCACAGTGCTGATCCTCGCGCTGATCACAGCGACTGAGCCGGTGCGTCTGGGCGTTGCCCTCTTCTTGATCTCGAAGCCGCGGCCAATGGTCAACCTGCTCGCTTTCTGGTTCGGCGGAATGGCGACGGGCACAGCCGTCGCTCTGGGCGTTTTACTTCTGCTGCGCGACTTCGCACATGCCCTCGCCGACAATGTGACGTCCCTGGCGGCAAGCTCCACTGTCGGGCACATCCAAGTCGCGCTTGGTGTCGTGGCATTAGTGGTGGCCGCGCTGGTCGCCGCCGGAGTCTCGGTCCGTTCGCCCGCGCCGGTGTCCACCGGCGAATCCTCGGCGGTGCTGGTGCAGGAGCAGCCCTCCCGATTCTCGCGGCTGATGGCAAACGCCCAGGGTGCACTCGAGGGCGGGTTTCCCTGGGTGGCGTTGGTGGCCGGCCTGAGTTCGGCGGGACCACCGCCGGTGGAATATCTTGTGGTGCTCACCGCCATCGGCGCTTCGGGTGCGGCGTTCAGCACTCAGCTCAGCGCGACCGTCGCCTACCTTCTCGTGATGCTCGCGATCGTCGAGATCCCGCTTGTCAGCCATCTGGTCAACCCTGACAAGACCGAAGCCACCATGTTGCGGCTGCGCAACTGGCTACGGACGCATCGGCGCCAGATCCTCTCGGTTTCCTTCGCCACGGCGGGGGTCGCCCTGCTGGCAAGCGGCATGAACTGAACCCAGCACGCAGGGTTGCCAGCTGAGCAGATGACACCAGAACCCGGCCGCCTCGCGCGGTACTACGGCGGTACTACCACCAAGCAGCGGCAGAGACGTTGCGGCTCATACCGACCGACGCATAACGGGTCCTCGATCTCGGCTGCGCGGATGGGTCGTTCGGCGTCACGGTGAAAGACCGAACCGGCGCCGAACTCTGGGGCATCGTGTCCGACTTTGACGCGGTGATCTGCGTCGACGTATTGGAACGGCTGGTGGAACCGGGCGCGGCGCTACGGAAGCGGCGCACCAAGCTCAAGCCCGATGGCGTCGTCGTCGCCGCGGTTCCGAACTTCCGCTTTCTTCCCGCGCTGGGCCAGGTGCTGTTCCGAAAAGACTTCCCGCAAGAGGACTTTGGCCCTTTCAACCGCACCTACATACGTTTCTTCACCTGCAGGAGCATGGTGCGAATCTTCAAGAAAGCGGGCTTGCGGATACAGCGGATCGAGGGCATCAACGCTTGGCCCGGCCCGCTTGGCGTGGCGATCGCCGTAGCCAGTTTGGGGTTCTTCGCCGACGGCCGATATCTCCACTATGTCTGCGTCGGGTCGCCGGCCGCGCCGAGGCCGGGGCTATTGAGCGTGTTCAAAGCGGGTGCCCGCCAAGCTTCGTGAAGCGCGTCGCGCCGCTTCGGAACCGGATCGGTCAGTCCTCGAGCGGGTGCGTCGTGTACGCCGTCGCCGCTTTGCCCCACAGCGGCCGTGACAATGTCCCCGGTGGGAACTGCTTGCGCCATGTGCGACCGTGGGTTTTGCGCATCGCCAGCTCCATGGTCAGGTTTGCGCCCAGCAAATATCGCCAGCTGCCGAAATGGGTGTTGGCAGTCCTGCGTCCGAAGTGGTTGATGTACGCCATCTCTGTTGTGTACAAGCCGTATCCGGCTTTCCGGGCACGTAGCTCGAGATCGAAGTCGACCCCCCACCCGTAGCGACCAAAGGTGCGCAGATCCATTCCGCCGACATCTTTCCAGCATTCGCGGGACAGCGTCAGCGCCGTTCCCTCCACGACGTTTACGCACCGATATCGCGGTCGGGGAACATAATCCGCGGCGTCCGGCTTCTCGTCGTCTTCTGCGCAGGGGAAGCCGCGGTCGAACATCGGCCCAACGATCCCGGCATCAGCGGGTAGCCGCGGGTCGAGCAGGGCTTCGACGAATCCCTTGGAGATGCGGGTGTCGTTGTTGAGTGTCATCGCATGGGAATAGCCCTCGGAGAACGCGATCCGGAATCCGAGGTCGCTGCCCCCGGCCCAACCGAGGTTCTCACCGGGGGTGATGACACGTTCGTTGCTGACCCTGGGATAGTCGCCCCGGTTGTCGACGATCAGATAGTCGGCGCCTTCGCGGTCCAAGTCGCTGACGAGGTCATGCGTGTACTCATGCTGACCGAAGACCGGGACCGTGATCAGTACGGACATTTCGGACATGAGGTGACGGTACACTGCCGTCGGCGTCGGGAAGGGCACTCCGGAAACAACGGTGCCGAATGCTCACGGGCAGCGGCGCCGGCACCGCCCCGCCGGCGCCAACGAGCGTCGGCAGACGGCGGCTCACGACCCCACCGGGACCGCCACATTTAGCTGCCAGCAAATGCGAGACACGCAATACTGACAACAAATGGTGTGCTAAGAATCCGAGACCGGCTCACCGGCTCGCAGATCCGGTCTGCGCGCCAACAGTTTCTTCTTATCGAATTCCTTGGGTTCTCCGAGGATTTGCAGCTGGTGTATGCCTTGTTTGACCGAGTCCTTCAGTCCCAAACCGTGCGAGTGATGAACCGTCAAGGCCGGCTCTTGAATAATGTGGTAGCCGCTTTTCAGCATCGACTTTCCCAGAGCCGTATCCTCACCACCGGCCTGATAGCGATCATCGAAACCGCCCAATTCCTGCCACACCGACTTGGAGATCATCGCGCCGGTCGCGCTCAGCAGTCCCGGCCCGGTACGCCTCGCCGGTCGCGCCGGGCGTGACACCCACTGATTCATTCCCGTCAGCGCACCCCAGCGCTCCACGAATGATGCGCCCTCGTTCGGTAGCACCACGCCATACGCACCGGCCACATCCGTGTTCTTGCTGAAGTGCCGGGCGCCGGCGTGCAGGTTATGACGGCTGCTCAACCGGACGTGGGCCACCGTTACGAACACCACGGCGTGGCTGGCGGCCCGAACACCCAGGTTCAGCGATTTCGGATACGTAAAGTCACGTTGGGCCAGTCGCACCAACTCCGCGCCGTAATGCTTCGCCACCTCGGGGCTCCGGTCACTTGAGCCGTTGTCGACGACCACGACCTCGATTTCGCTACTGAATTGCTGATTATCGATATCTTCGAAGAGTTTCTCTAATTTGGTCGCCTCATTGAATACCCGTATGACCACGCTGAGGCGCGGATCTTTAGCCGGATCGTCGATCAAGGCTTCCTCGATACGCCGATCAAGTAGTCCGGCAGTAAGCGAACCACCGAATGGAATCAAACCAATTAGATCCGGGTGCAGCAAATAGCGGTCTTTGGTCATGGGCAATACGGTCCCTCTGGGCGAAGTCGTGGCTTCAGCAACACTTCAGCAACAGTAGTACGCGGGCGAGCCGCGCGTCGGCTATCACCGACGGCCGTGCAAGCGCGCTTCCCAGCACCAGAACGGCCCCGAAGGGTGGCCGAGCCGCAGAACAACTTCTGCAACCGGGCCGCCCCTCGGAGCCGTCAGCCGGACACCCGCCGACGCATGCGGCGGGTCGAACACTCGCCATCCACCGGACTAGGCCCGGACTTCGAGCACACCGATCCGCCACAGCGCGGCGTAGACGTGCCGAATCGGAATGGTCAGCATGCGTGCGGCCCCGTCGACCAGGGGGTCTCCACCGACGCCGAACGGCGGGTTGGCGACGCGACGCGCCACCTTCACCTTCGCGGGCGGCGGCGTCTCGATCGGGGCACCCTCGCGCACCACGCGCAGCCGGGGAGCGGGGGTTGCGGTTACTACTTCGTCGTACAGAACAGCGGTCATGATCAGCTCCTAGAGGGGAAATCAAAGCTATGGACTGTTGGACAGACTTCGACAGACGTAGTCCCGTCCCGTAGCGGTTCCGATCCAGCGGGGCTGATCTAGGTTTGACGACTCAGCACAGCGTCGCGCCGGCGATCGGATCGGGACGAAACAGAGCCCGGATATCGGTCCGGACTGTCACCGGAACTCATGGGTCCCTCACCTCCTCGCGGTCGCGGTACGCGCGGCTAGCCGCACGTTCTACGTGCACAACGGAGTATCGGAACGCCGACGATCGTCGGAACCCACACCCCTCTCGTCAGAGCTTTGGCACTACACGACGTGTCCGGTATTCCGGAAGCCACCTGGGCTCAACCCTTAAGCCGGGAGGAGCTGTCCTGACCCGGGGCGTCTTTCGACGTTCGGGGTCAGTGGCCTGTGTTCGTGTAGCCGCCTCACCTAACGAGGTGATTACCCGACAGATGATGCACCACCGATGCGAGTCGGTCAAACGAACCTGGCGCCCGTGTCCGAATCTTTACGGATTCACCATGGGCGTTGACAGCAATTCAGCAGGTTTACCCATTCTGAGCTGGGCTTATGCACTCAAAGCCGGCGTCTGTGACTTGGGTATGAATCGATCGGGGCGATGCGTCCGTCCGGCACCCGGCGCGGCCGCAGCCCGTCGAGCACCAGGGACACCACGAAGTCCGCCACTTGCGCCGCAGTGACCCCGTCGTCGGTGCTCAGGCGCCGGTGCGCCAATTGGCCCACCAGCGCGGCCAGTGTGTAGGCAACCATCCGGGGCGGGGCCGCCACCACGTCGCCGCGCTCTTGAGCGGCGACGATGACGGTTTCGATGTCGTCGATGAACCGTTCGTAGATCCCGCCGAGGTGCTTTTCGAACCGGTCGCCGAGAGCATGGGCGTCCCGGAACAACAGTTTGACGGTGGCCTTGTCGGCTTCGAAGAACTCGAAGGTGGCCTGCACGCCGGCCCGGAACAACGTCTCTCCCCCGGTGCTGTCGGCCGACCCGCCGGCCGCGACCATTGCTTCGGCGAGATGTGCGCGCAACGCATCCTCTTCGGCCGCCATCAACGAGTGGAACAGGTCATCCTTGGACTCGAAATACCAGTAGATCAAGCCGTACGCCAGGCCGGCCTGTTTGGCGATGTCCGCGATGGTGGTGGCGTGAAAACCGTTGCGGGCGAAGACTTCTTTGGCCGCGGCCATGATCTGGTCACGCCGTTGCGACTTGTCCTCGTCACTGACCGCCCGGCGCCGCCGGGTGGTACTCACTTGTCGACCAGCCCCTCGAGCCGACCGATGGTGTCGATGAATTCCAAGACCATCTCGAGCACCACCGCGCGGGTCGGCCGCACCCGGTTGAGCGAGCCGACGACCTGACCGACGAAGTAGGTCGCCAACTCCCCGGCCCTGGTGCCGGGCTGCCCGGCCGCTTGGTTGATGCGCAGCTGCGCCTCACCGATCAGTGCGGTCTGCAGCGGCATTCCGAGGGGGTCGGGATTCTCCGGCCGGGCCCACTCGTCGGTCCAGGCGGTGCGCAACATCCGCGCCGGTTTGCCGGTCATCGACCTGGACCGCACGGTATCCGTGGAGCCGGCGGCCAGGAACTTCTCCTTGACCACCGGTGGCGTCTCGGCTTCCTCGGTGGTCAGCCACACCGATCCGCACCACACGCCCTCGGCGCCCAGGGCCAGGGCCGCAACGATCTGGCGGCCACGGGCAATCCCGCCGGCGGCCAATACCGGAAGGGGATCGACGGCATCGACTATCTCGGGGACCAACACCATGGTCGCTACCTCGCCGGTGTGACCGCCGGCCTCGGTGCCCTGAGCGACGATCAGGTCGACACCCGCCGCGGCGTGCCGGCGCGCGTGTTGCGTGGTGCCGGCCAGCGCCGCTACCACGACGTCATGACCGTGAGCCCGCTCGACGAGGTCTGCGGGCGGCGGTCCCAGCGCGCTGGCGATCAGCCGGATGTCGTGCGCGAAAGCCACCTCGAGCAGCGGCTCATAACCCTTGGGCGAGATGTTGAGCCCTCCCCCGGGCGCCCGGGCTTGCTGCCCGGCGGGCTGGGTGATGCCGTAGCGGACCAGCAGGTCGTCGACGAAAGCGCGATGCTCGGCGGGCAGCAGCTCGGCGACCTGCTGCCGGTCGATCCCACCCTGCTCGGCACCGACGTACTTGGGCGGCAGCAGCAGATCGACTCCATACGGCTTGCCGCCGGTCTGCTCCTCGATCCAGGTCAGCTCGCTGTGTAGCCGCTTGGGGCTGTGCGCCACCGCTCCGAGGACCCCGAACCCGCCGGCGTTGGTCACCGCGGCAACGACATCGCGGCAATGGCTGAAGGCACAGATTGGAAACTCGACGTCGAGCATTTCGGCGACTCTGGTCCGCATTTTTGTGACGCTATGAGCTATTGATTGATATGTCAATCGAATGCGGTAGCCTAGCCGCCATGGCCGAGCCGTTGACCGCTGAACAGCAACACCAGCGCCGCCAGGCGGTGCGTGACCTGATGACCAGCACCCCGTTCATGGGCGGGCTGGGCATTGTGTTCGAACGTTATGAACCCGACGACGTCACGATCCGACTGCCATTCCGCGACGACCTCACCAACGACGGCACCTACTTTCACGGCGGGGTGATCGCGTCGGTGATCGATACCGCCGGCGCGGCGGCCGCCTGGTCCAACCACGACTTCGACAAGGGCATGCGGGCGGCGACCGTCGCGTTGAGCATCCAGTACACCGGCGCCGCCAAGCGCAGCGACCTGCTGTGCCATGCCCGCACCGCCCGGCGCCGCAAGGAACTCACCTTCACCGAGATCACCGCCACCGATGCCGACGGCAGCGTCGTCGCCCACGCGATACAGACCTATCGGATCGTCTGATCCGCGACTATCTCGACTACGGTGCGCCTACGGCGAGACGCCGTCGGGCGGCCAGCTCGACACGCCGTCCTCCAGCGGGACTTCGAGGCTGTGCAGGATCGAAGCGACCATCCGCCACGCCCCGATGGCCGTGACGAGTTCAATGAGAACCGTTGTGTCGCCGTGCAATTCGCGTTCGCAGGCGGCCCAGCTGTCGGCACTTACCATGCCGTCGCGCACGACGTCGTCGGTGGCCGCCAGCACGGCCCGCTCGGCCGGCCCGAACCCGTCATGGCTCTGCCAATCCCGTACCCCGAGCAGATCCTCGGCCGACACGCCCAATCCCGAGGCGACGCGCCAATGCTGGGTCCACTCGTAGTCGCATCCGGTCAGCCAGCCGATCCGCATGATCGCCAACTCGCGCAGCCGCGGGTCCAGAGCGCCGTGCCAGAGCATGGTGGCCAGCAGGTCGTTGAAGGTGCGCGCCAGTCGCGGGTGGTTCAGCAACACCTGAAAGATGCTCAGCTCGGCCATATAGTCGGGCACGCCGGCTTCATCGGCGGCCGCCTTGGCCTCGTCGACCGGCAACTGGGGTACCCGGGCTGGCTTCAAGGGTGGGGTCATGGTGTGAGCACTCCGTGTCCTTCAGGGATGCCATCGCCTTCGCCGGCCATGGTAGCCAGCAGTTCCTCAACCTTGCCGCGGCGCGCGCAACGGCGTGGCGGCCACTGGTGCCGGCAACGACCGCGACGGGCCATGACCGGCTCGCCGAGCTGCGCCCGGGCCCCACACCACGTCGACATCTGCCTACTCGGCATCGAATCTGTTATCCCCCAAGATATTCCAGCGCTGTGCGGGTTGAACGGAAGAGTCACTTGCGGGCCGGGGCGACGAGGCACCGGCGGCACGGTCGAGTCCGGTGCCCGCTGGGGGCGTTCGGCGTAGGCCAAATGACACGCGTGCTGGCCGGTTCCACAGCGCCCGTAGGCCGCACCGACGACGGGGAAACGATACTCACCGACGATGAGGTTGCGCGGCGGCTTCCATACCCCTGATACCTGTGATTCCCGTGCCCGCGCAACCGCGCTGTCCGACATACCAGCACACTATGGACGGCTGACAGGCCGGTCAATAGCGAGCAGTCCCGTACCCCGAGCAGGCCGGGATGGGGCGAACGTGTTGTGGCACAACGCCGAAATTCGCAGCCAGGCACCCGGGAGTCAACGGCCCGCGCGGCGACGTAGTCGGGACGCCCCGAAAAGCCAGCGGGGCTGCGGGGTTCGCCGTCGGTCGACGCCGGCGAATTCGCAAAAACGTCAATGCGGACGCGGTGTGGCAGGTCTTCGAAGGCCCGGCAACCGGATACGCTGCGGTCACCTGAAGAGATGGCGAACGGGGGTCTCACTGGGGAGGTGGCTGACCGTGGACGACACGTGTGCGGACCCGGTTGCGGTGATTGGCATGGCGTGCCGGCTACCGAACGGCGTCGATTCGCCCGAAGCGTTGTGGACGGCGCTGCTGCGCGGCGACGACTTGATTTCCGAAGTTCCCGCTGACCGTTGGGACGTCGACGAATACTACGACCCGGAACCGGGGGTACCCGGCCGGTCCGTGTCGCGCTGGGGCGGCTTCCTCGACGATGTCGCCGGCTTCGATTCCGAGTTCTTCGGAATCGGCGAGCGCGAAGCGACCGCGATGGATCCCCAGCAACGCCTGCTGCTGGAGAGCTCGTGGGAGGCGGTGGAACACGCCGGTTTGCCGCCGAAATCGCTGGCCGGCACGCTGACCGGCGTGTTCATCGGCATCGCCCACAGCGATTACGCACACGTCACCGCCGAAGCGGGTGCCCTGGAAGACGCGTACGGGTTCACCGGAATTCCATTCAGCATGGCCTCCGGACGAGTTGCATACGCCCTGGGGCTGCGCGGGCCCGCGGTCAGCGTCGACACCGCCTGTTCGTCGAGTTTGTTTGCGGTTCATATGGCTTGCCGCAGTCTGAACAACGGCGAGAGCGACCTGGCCCTGGCGGGTGGCTGCATGGTGATGTTGGAGCCGAGAATCGGCGCTTCCGCGTCGGCGTTGGGCATGCTGTCGCCGACCGGCCGCTGCCGCGCATTCGACGTGTCGGCAGACGGCTTCGTCCGTTCCGAGGGCTGCGCCGTAGTGCTGCTCAAGCGGCTTGGCGACGCCCTGCGCGACGGCGACCGAATCCTTGCGGTGCTGCGCGGCACCGCAACCAACCAGGACGGCCGCACCGAAAACATTTCGATTCCTTCCGCGCTGGCGCAGGCGCAGGCATATCGAGCGGCATTGCGGGCGGCCGGCGTGGACCCCGCCACCGTCGGGATGGTGGAGGCGCACGGCACCGGCACCCCCGTCGGCGACCCGGTCGAATTCGCAAGCCTGGCAAAGGTTTACGGGGTCGAACGCTCCTGTGCAGTCGGGTCGGCCAAGAGCAACCTGGGTCACACCGAGGCCGCCTCCGGCGCGGTGGGGCTCGTCAAAGCGATCTTGTCGGTGCAGCATGGGGCGGTGCCGCCGATGCTGCACTTCACCCGGTTGCCTGACGAGGCGGCCGGCTTGAACACCAAACTGTTTGTACCGCAAGAAATTACACCCTGGCCTGAACAGGATGACGCGCTGCCGAGGCAGGCAGCGGTGTCGTCGTATGGGATGTCGGGCACCAACGTGCACGCCATTGTGGAACAGGCTCCGTCCGCCGCGACGTGCCACGACCCGGCGGACTCGGCGGCGCCGTTGATGTTTGCGCTGTCGGCCACGTCGGCCGAGGCGTTGCGCGGCAGTTCACGCCGGCTGGCCGAATGGCTGGCCGGACGCCGGGACCAGGACGGGGCGGCATTGTCGAATCTGGCCTACACGTTGGCCCGCCGGCGCGGCCACCGGCCGGTCCGTACCGGAGTGTTCGCCCACAGCCGGGCCGAGCTGATCGAGCGCCTGCACCAGCTGGCCGAGGACGAACGCCCCTATCCCGCCACCGTCGGCCACGACGACCGCGGCCCGGTGTGGGTGTTCTCGGGTCAGGGTTCGCAATGGACGGCGATGGGCGCCGAGCTGTTGACCAGCGAACCGGTGTTCGCCTCGACCGTCGCCGCGCTCGAGCCGGTGATCGCCGCGGAATCCGGCTTCTCGGTCGCCGACGCGATGTCCGCCCCGCACACCGTCACCGGAATCGACCGGGTCCAACCGACGCTGTTCGCCGTTCAGGTCGCCCTTGCGGCCACGATGTCGTCTTACGGAGTCCGTCCGGGCGCGGTGATCGGCCATTCGCTCGGTGAGGTGGCGGCCGCCGTGGTCGCCGGGGCGCTGTCGCTGCACGACGGGGCGCGGGTGATCTGCCGCCGGTCGCGGCTGTGTCTCCGCGTCGCCGGTACCGGCGCGATGGCCGCGGTGGAATTGCCTGTCCAGCGAGTACGCGAAGAACTCGCCCGGCGCGGCGCCGCGGCCCGTGACGTCGTCGTCGCCGTGGTGGCCTCACCGCAGTCCACCGTGATCGGCGGGGCGGCCCACACGGTTCGCGACCTCGTCGCGCAGTGGCAGGAAGGCGAGGTGCTGGCCCGCGAGGTAGCCGTCGACGTGGCATCACACACCCCGCAAGTCGACCCGATCCTGCACCAGCTCTGTATGGATCTCGGCGACCTCACCCCGATGAAACCGACCATTCCTTACTACTCGGCAACGTCGTTCGATCCGCGCGAACAACCGTCCTGCGATGCCCGTTACTGGGTCGACAACCTGCGTCATATGGTGCGTTTCGCCGCCGCGGTGCGAGCGGCACTGGAGGACGGCTACCGGGTGTTCGCGGAGCTGTCACCGCATCCGCTGTTGACGCGGGCCGTCGAGCAGACCGCTTGCAGCCTCGACATTCCGGTCGCAGCGGTAGCCGCCATGCGACGTGAGCAACCGATGCCATGGGGACTGCGCCCGGTGGTGATCGATCTGTACAGTGCCGGCGCCGCCGTGGACTTCGCGGTGCTTCATCCCGGCGGGCAGTTGGTCGACGCGCCGCTCCCGGTGTGGACACATCGTCGGATGCTGCTGCGCCCCGACCGGGCGGGCAGCCATGTGGGCGTCAATACCGTTGCGGCGCATCCGTTGTTGGGCGCACACGTGCGGTTGATGGAGGAGCCGCCGCGTCATGTCTGGCACGGCCAGGTCGGCACGGCGGCGCTGCCCTGGTTGCGCGACCACCAAATCCACGATGTGGCCGCGCTTCCGGGCGCCGCCTATTGCGAGATGGCATTGGCCGCGGCCCGCACTATCTTCGGCGAACAGTCCCAAGTGTGCGATATCCGCTTCGAGGAGATGCTGCTGCTGGACGACCGGACCCCGATCGGTGCCGTCGCGTCGGTGGAGGAACCCGGTGTCGCCGGCTTCGTCGTCCAGACCGAGCAGCAGAACCAAAAGGTGCGACGAGCCAGCGCAATACTGCGGGCCGTATCCGCGCAAGACCGGCCGCCCGCCCATGACGTGGCCGATCTACTGCGGGCTTATCGGTGCCGCCACGACGGCGAGGAGGTGCGAAAGCGGTTCGAGGAGCGCGGTATTCGGTTGAGTTCGGCTTTCGCGGGCCTGGCGGCCGCCCACGTCGCACCGCAGACGGTCAGTGCCGTGCTCGCCGAGGTCGGCTTACCGAGTTCGATCCGCAGGCAGCAGGCCGACTACGGGGTTCACCCCGCGTTGCTCGATGCGTGTTTCCAGTCCGTTGCGGCCCACCCCGCCGTCCGGCAGGTGGGCAACGGCGGCCTGCTGTTGCCGCTCGGTATGCGCCGGCTGCGCGTCTACGCGTCCACCCGCAACGCCCGCTACTGCCACACGACAGTGACTGCCTACGGCACCAATGTCGAGGCCGACATCGACGTCATGGACGAAGACGGCACGGTGCTGCTGGTGGTGCGCGGCCTGCAGATGGGCACCGGGCTCTCGGAGAGCGCCGACCGTGATCGCCTGCTAGCCGAGCGATTGCTGACCATCGAATGGCGCGAGCGCGAACCGGCCGGCTGCGATGGTGTGAGTGCTGTCGACCCCGGAAAGTGGCTGCTGGTCAGCATTTCCGATACCGCCGATATGTTGGCGACCGAACTCACCGATGCGTTGAAGCGCTACGGTGCCGAATGCGCGGCACTGTGCTGGCCCCCACAGGCAGACCCCGCCGCCAACCTCGAACGGCTGAGCAAGCAGCTCGACTGCGGCGGAGTCACCGGCGTGGTCGTTCTGGCGCCCGAATGTATGGGCGGTGACGATGCGCGAAGTCCGCGCCGCGGCAGCGAAAACGTCAAGCAGCTGGTGCGCATCTCACGCCGGCTACCGGAAGTCTCCGGCTCCGTCCCCCGGCTGTATGTGGTGACCCGCAACGCGCAGCGGGTCCGATCCGATGACTGCCCCAATCTGGGACAGGCCGGGTTACGTGGTCTGCTACGGGTGGTCGGCGCCGAACACCCGTACCTGCGCACCACGCATATCGATGTCGACGACCACACCGACGCCGACCAGGTGGCACGCCAACTGCTGGCGGGCTCCGATGAAGACGAGACCGCCTGGCGACAGGGGCAGTGGCTGACGGCCCGGTTGTGCCCGGCGCCGCTGCGACCCGACGAGCGGGAAACCACCGTCGCCGACCACGACCGACACGGGGTGCGCCTGCAGATCCGGACGCCCGGAGACCTGCGGACGATGGAAGTCGTGGCGGCCGAGCGAATACCGCCGGGTCCCGGGCAGATCGAGGTCGCCGTGACCGCGTCCAGCGTCAACTTCGCCGATGTCTTGATCGCCTTCGGCAGATACCCCGCCTTCGACGATCTGTCGCCGCAGTTCGGCGCGGATTTTGCCGGGGTGGTGACCGCCGTGGGTTCCGATGTCACCGATCACCAGATCGGCGACCGCGTGGGCGGCATGTCATCGGCGGGGTGCTGGGGCTCGTTCATCACCTGCGATGCCCGACTGGCCACAACGCTGCCGCCTGGGCTCACCGACGGGCAGGCCGCCGCGGTGACCACCGCACACTCAACCGCCTGGTACAGCCTCGTCGACCTGGCCCGCATCGAAGCCGGCGACAAGGTGCTCATCCACTCCGCCACCGGCGGAGTGGGACAGGCCGCGATTGCGATCGCGCGCTCCGCCGGTGCCGAGATCTTCGCCACCGCCGGCAGCCCCGAGCGTCGAGAGCTATTGCGCAACATGGGAATCGAGCATGTCTACGACTCGCGCGGCAGCGAGTTCGCCGACCAGATTCGCCGGGACACCGACGGTTACGGCGTCGACGTCGTGCTCAACTCACTGACCGGTACCGCCCAGCGCGCCGGCCTTGCGCTGTTGTCTTTCGGCGGGCGATTCGTCGAGATCGGCAAGCGCGACATCTACGACGACACCCGGCTCGCGCTGTTCACCCTGCGGCGCAACCTCACCTTCCACGCCGTCGACCTGGCGTTGATGACGCTCACCCACCCCGCCCGGATCCGGGGTCTGTTGACCACGGTCTACCGGCTGGTCGCCGACGGCGCGTTGCCGATGCCGGAGCGCACGCATTATCCGGTTACCCAGGCAGCCAACGCGATCCGGACAATGAGCGCCGCCAGGCATACCGGCAAACTTGTCCTCGACATCCCGCACACCGGGCGCAGCACCGTTGTACTCCCGCCCGAACAGATCCCGGTCTTCCGGCCCGACGGCTCCTACATCATTACCGGTGGCCTCGGTGGCCTCGGGTTGTTCCTGGCGGAAAAGATGGCCGCCGCCGGCGCCGGCCGCATCGTGCTCAACTCGCGCGCCCAGCCGAATCAAAAAGCCTGGGAGACAATCGATCTGGTCAAGGCCACCGGGTCGGACGTGGTGGTCGAGTGCGGCGACATCGCCCAGCCCGCAACCGCGGGCCGGTTGGTGGCAACCGCAACAGCGACCGGGTTGCCGGTGCGCGGCGTGCTGCACGCGGCCGCAGTCGTCGAAGACGCGACCCTGGCCAACGTCACCGACGAGCTGATCGAGCGAGATTGGCGGCCGAAGGTCCACGGTGCCTGGCACCTGCACCAGGCGACCGCCACCCAACCGCTGGATTGGTTCGCCGTGTTCTCGTCGGCAGCTGCCCTACTGGGCTCACCCGGTCAGGGCGCCTATGCGGCGGCCAACAGCTGGCTTGACGCCTTCGTGCAGTGGCGGCGAGCTCGCGGCCTTCCGGCGACCGCGATCGCCTGGGGCCCATGGGCCGAGGTCGGCCGGGGTGCACACCTCGCCGAAAACGGCGAGACCACGATGATCGCTCCCGACGAGGGCGCCTACGCGTTCGAGGCGTTGCTTCGACACACCCGCGCCTACAGCGGTTATGTCCCGGTCCTCGGATCACCCTGGCTGACGGCCCTGGCCGCACGCAGCAGGTTTGCCGAGGGTTTCCACTCCGCCACCCGGAATCGGCCCGGTGAAAGCACATTCCGTGCCGAGCTGCTGGAACTGGCCCTCGACGAGTGGCCGGGACGGCTTCGACGACTGATCTCCGAACAAATCGCTGTGATTTTGCGTCGCAGTGTCGATCCGGATCGCCCGCTTTCCGAATACGGGCTGGATTCACTGGGCAATCTGGAGCTGCGGACCCGTATAGAAACCGAGGTCGGGATACGCTGCAGCCCCACCGATGTCACCACGGTTCGCGATTTCGCGGATTATCTGTGTGAAAAGCTGGCCGTCAAAGAAACGATCCGGTGACGACGTGCCGCATATTCGATGACATGAAATATCCTGGGACCGGGCGCTGAGCCAAAGGAGTTCAATTGGTTGTCGTGGGCAATCTCGGCCTGGATAACGTCAGGAATTGGCTGCCGGAGCCGGGTGTTGTCTGGCTGTGGCAGCCGTCGCCGACGACTGTGGCGAACGCCCGGGACGCACCGATCAGCGCCGTGCCGCCGAGCTACATACAGGCCCGGCATCTGCGCAGGTTCGCTGAGCAAACGGCCAAGGGCCTCGACATGTCACGGCTTTTGGTCATTGCCTTCGATATCCTCGGTCACTGCGATATCCGCACGATGACCTACGTCATCAACGCCCACCTTCGTCGCCATGACACCTACCGCAGCAGGTTTGCGATCACCGCTGCGCGTCAGATAGTCCGCCACACCATGACCGATCCCCGCGCTATCGAAATGCAACCGGTTGAGCACGGCGAGATGACGCCGAACCAATGGCAGGAATACATCTTGAGCACCCCGAGTCCCCTGGATTGGGATTGCTTCAGATTCGGCGTGATCCAACATGACGACCACTTCACCGTCTGCATCAGCATTGACCACATACATTTCGATGCGACATTTCTCGGCACCATCTTCTTGGAGATCCGCGAGATGTACAACACGCTGATGGACGGCGGCGAGCCTATTCCGTTGCCGAAGGCCGGTAGCTACGCCGAATACTGCCTGCGCGAGCACGCATACACTTCCGCGTTGACGTTAGATTCGCCGGAGGTACGTCAGTGGATCGAATTCTTGGAAAACAACGACGGATCCTTCCCCGCCTTCCCACTGCCGCTGGGCGACACGTCGCGGCTCACGACGGGCGAGGTGCTTTCCCTGCAACTGCTGGATGCCCACCAGACCGCCGATTTCGAGGCCGCGTGCACCCGGGCCGGCGCCAGGTTCAGCGGCGGAGTCTTCGCGTGCGCCGCCCTCACCGAATACGAACTCGCCGGCGCGGAAACCTATTACGCGGTCACACCCACCGGCACCCGAAGCACGCCCGAGGAATTTGTCACCAGCGGATGGTTCATCGGCCACCTTCCGCTCGCCGTGGCGGTCGGCGCCTCGTTCGGTGACACCGCGCGCGGCGCACAAGCCGCTTTCGACTCGCGCGCCCACCTGGCCAGAGTGCCGTTCGAACGCGTGTTGGAGCTGGCGCCCCGGCTCGCGACGCCGCTGTCGCGAGGGTGTTTTCCCATGCTGTCGTTCCTCGACGCCGGTGTGCCGCCGCTTTCCGCCGTGTTCGCGCCACATATCCGAACGGCAAATACCAGAGTCTTCAGTGACGGTCGCATCGCGGCCCGGGTGTGCATGTGGGTCAACCGGTTCCACGAAGAGACCACGGTGACGGCATCCTTCCCGGATAGTCCGATCGCCCGCGAGTCGGTGCGGCGCTACCTGGACGCCATGAAATCGGTGTATGTGCGCGTCGCCGAGGGCCGCAGCGACATCCGGCAACGTCGTGCAACCGCACTCAGCTTCAGCGGCAACGGAAATGACGGCCTGTTTCCCGGTTGAGCGGCGTCGGTGTGAGCGGTGCTTCGACTGCTGCCTCGCCGGCGGCCGGCACGACGGGGCAAAGCTCTGTTGACTGGCGAGTCAATACGCCTGGTGCGCTGCCGAATTACCCGAAAACAGCCGACTTTCTGCACTTCGGACAAAAAATTTTTGTACGTTGGCACGATTTTTCCACGGGCCGAAGATCAACGGGCTACCCTGTGGTGCACTAGCAGAATTGAGGATGCCCGGCCGTCGCGGACCGAAATGTTGGGGGGATGAGTTGACGTGCGATGCCCTCGGACCGGGCGCATGAACACCACCGAAAAGAGGTGGCTGGACTTGAATAGAGCCGCTGCCGATCCAGCCACTTTCGTCAGCCCACCCGGCCAGTTGTCGGCGGTGCGCTCCACGGCGTTGTCGAGGCTCGAACGGGTGGCCACCGGGTTCATTTACCACCGCCGCGATGCGGATCGGCTTGGCGGGCTTTATCGGCCGGTGAATCGCTGTGGCGTGGAAAGGTGTCGCGACTGATGAGCGATTCGGAAGCAGCCCGCCCCGGGGGAATTTTCGACCGACTCGGCCAATTGGTCGTTCGGGCTCCGGCGCTGGTCATTGCATTCTGGATCGCGCTGGCAGCGGTACTCGCCGTCACTTTCCCGCCGCTGATGGAGGTAGCCGGTAAGGCCGGCGGAGAAGCTTTGCCCGCCGACGCCCCGACGATGGTCACCAGCAAGGAGATGGGCAAGGCCTTCGGCGACAGCGGCAAAGGCTCGCAGTTGTTGGTGATCCTGACCGACGAAAACGGGCTCAGTCCCGCCGACCTAGAGACCTACCACACGCTGGTCGACAGGCTGCACCAGGCAAACCTGTCGGTTCAGGACTTCATTAGCACGCCCGGCTTGCACGACGTCTTGTCCAGCAAGGACAACAAAGCCTGGAACGTGCCGGTGATGTTCCAGACCGACCCGCAGGACCCAGCCACCATCGCGGGGTACAAACAAGTCCGGGACATCGTAAGCCAGACGCTCGCCGGTTCGACGCTGGCCGCCAACTATGCCGGCGGTCTGGTCACCATGTCCGACCTCACCGCCATCGGTCAGGAAGACGCACATCTGATCGAAATCGGCACCGCGGTCAGCGTGCTCATCATCCTGCTGATCATCTACCGAAACCTGGTCACCATGTTGGTGCCGCTGGCCACCATCGGTATCTCCATGGGGACCGCCCAAGGCACTTTGTCCGCGCTGGCAACCATCGGCCTGGACGTGCAAACGCAGACGATCATTTTCATGAGCGCGGTAATGATCGGTGCCGGAACGGATTATGCCGTCTTTCTGATCAGCCGATATCACGACTATGTGCGGCAAGGCTTGGCTTCGGACCTGGCTGTCCAGAGAGCGTTGATGTCGATCGGCAAAGTGATCGCGGCGTCGGCGGCGACCGTGGCGGTCACGTTCATCGTGATGGTCTTCTGCAGATTGCCGGTCTTTTCCACGGTGGGCCCGGCGATTTCGGTATCGATCGTCGTCAGCTTCGTGGCTGCGGTGAGCCTGCTGCCCGCCATTCTGGTGCTGATCGGGCGACGCGGCTGGATCAAGCCCCGACGAGACCTTACCCATCGCTTCTGGAGACGCACGGGAACACGGATCGTACGCCGGCCCCGGATCCATCTGGTCGCCAGTCTCGTCGTGCTGGCAGTCCTGGCGGGATCCAGCTTCTTGGTGCGCTTCAACTACGACGATCTCAAGGCTTTGCCGTCCGACGTCACCAGCGTCGCGGGATACGAGGCCATGAGTCGCCACTTCCCGCAGAACATGATGACGCCGATGATGCTTTTCATTAAGTCACCGCGTGACCTGCGAAACCCGAGCGCGCTCGCCGATCTCGAGATGATGTCGCACCGGATCAGCCAACTACCCGACATCACCGCGATACGCGGGTTGACCCGGCCCAACGGCGAACCGCTGCAGCAGACGAAGGTGTCCTATCAGGTCGGCGAGGTGGGCGGCAAACTCGACGAGGCCGGGGATGCAATCAGGGACCACGGTAGCGACTTGGACAGGCTGGTCAACGGCTCCAACGATTTGGCCGGCGCCCTGGCTCAGGTGCGCGACCAGGTCACTCAAGCTGTCGGCAGCGCCGGCACGCTGGTCAGCGTGCTTACCACGATGAAGCAACTGATGGGCGGCGACAAGACGCTCAACGACCTCGACAGGACGGCCAAGCTGGTCGGCCGCATGCGGGCGCTCGGCGACGCCCTTAGCGCAAACATGGTCGATGTGGCGAATACCGTCGCCTGGGCCAGTCCGCTGCTGAAGGCGCTGAACTCGAGTCCAACCTGCAATGCCGACCCGGCCTGTGCGGCCTCGCGGAGCCAGTTGCAGGCGCTGGTCCAAGCACAGACCAGCGGAACCCTCAACAGCATCACCGATCTGGCTCGCAGCCTGCAGCAAACGAAAGAGGTGCAGACCGTCAGCCAGACGATCGACAAGCTGCAGCAAAACCTGAACCAAGCGGTCAGTACGTTGCGGTCTATCGACGGACTGCAGAACCGGCTGAATCAGATGCAGCAGGGCGCCAACGCCCTCGCACAAGGCAGCCGTGCGGTCGCCGACGGCGTCGCAGCACTGGTCGACCAGACCAAGAAGATGGGCACCGGACTCGACGAGGCATCGGCCTTCCTGCTGGACCTCAAGCACGACGCCGAACGACCGTCCATGGCCGGCTTCAATGTTCCGCCGCAGGTGCTGGCCGCCGACGAGTTCAAGAAGGCCGCGCAGATTTTTATATCCAGCGACGGGCACGCGGCACGGTACCTCCTCCAAAGCTCGCTCAATCCGTTCACCACCCAAGCCATGGACCAGGTGAATACGATCCTGTCGGCAGCGCGGTCCTCGCAACCGAATACCGAGTTGTCGGATGCGACGATATCGCTGGCGGGCATTCCGACCGGGCTGGCAGATACTCGGGAATATTACAATAGCGACATCAATTTCATCGTGTTGGCCACGATCGTTATCGTCTTTTTGATCCTGGTCATGCTGCTGCGGGCGATTATTGCGCCCCTATACCTCATCGGTTCTGTGCTGGTTTCCTTTTTTGCGGCCCTGGGCCTCGGTGTCATCGTTTTCCAGCTGATACTCGGCAAAGAATTGCATTGGAGCCTGCCCGGGTTGTCATTCATTCTGTTGGTTGCGGTTGGCGCTGACTACAACATGCTGCTGATCTCGCGTATCCGTGACGAATCACCCCATGGCGTGCGGGTCGGTGTTATTCGCACAGTCGGTTCGACGGGCGGTGTGATCACGTCCGCCGGCCTCATTTTTGCCGCGTCAATGTTCGGCCTGCTGGCCGCCACCATCAACACCATGGTGGAAGCCGGCTTCATTATCGGCGCCGGGATCTTGATCGACACCTTCATCGTTCGCACCGTCACGGTGCCAGCGTTGGCTGCGCTGATTGGCCAGGCTAACTGGTGGCCGTCGAAACTCGCTGCGTCCAGTAAGAAGCAGCGGGCGAGCCGTCGCAATAAGACGGGGGGCCAAGCTCAGCCAGCACGGGCAAGGGCCGTCCCGACCCGCAAGACCGGCAGTGTGACGCGCCCACCGTCGAAAGTTCGTGCCGTTCCAGCCGGGGATACGCCCCGAGCCGTACGCCGCCGTCCCGCCAAAGATGTGCCGCTGCGGAAGTTGGATTTCCCCATCACGAGCAATGGCAAGGATGCGTTCGTTGATCTCGGCGAGCATGCACTTCCGCTATTCGGTTCCGTCGTGCTGCGGGCCAAGACGGCCACGTCAAACGGGCATCACCCGGTCATTGGCGGCAGCGATGACGATCGCATCCAACACTCGCTGCCGCTGTTCGGCCCCATCGACCTGCCGGCCCTGATGACCAATGGCAACGGTCATGGCAACGGCAATGGCAACGGCCATGGCAACGGGATCACCAACGGCAACGGCCACGGGGTCACCAACGGCAACGGCCACACGAACGGCAACGGGGTCACCAACGGCAACGGCCACACCAACGGCAATGGCAACGGCAAGCAACCCGTCGACACGGGAAGCGCCCTCCCCGATAGGTCAACGATCACCTAACGCCCTGCTCGTTGTCCGCCGTCGATATGACCGATGCCGGCCAGCTATGTCGGCCCACACCGATCTATTGATCGCTCGGGCAACGCCGAGATCGACTCCAGCGCACAAAAATTCGAGTGGACGTCAGGCTAACTAAGGACGGCGCCGAGTGTGAACCATACGACGCGACACGCCGAGAAGGCGTCGTGAGATTCACTCTCGCCGCCGGAACTCCGGGCCAACGTCGATCTCGACGAACGTCTGCCGCAAACCAGCGAGTACGAAAGACTTAAGCGTCCAGGCGGGTGAACTCGTCGTGCCGATAGAGCTCGACACATTGCGCTCGTCTGATCTTGCCGCTTGTGGTTATAGGAATCGAGCCGGGCGAGACCAGAACCAGATCCGCCACGCTCAGGCCGTGCGACTTCGAAATTGCCGACGTCACTTCCCGTTTGACGACCTGTAACCTGTCAGCCAAATCCTCGTCCGTGTCCGGGCGCTTCTTGAGCTCGATGATTGCGACCAGTTTCTCAGCGCCACGGTCCGGAACCGATATTGCCGCGCATCGACCCGGAGTGACCTCCTGGATCGTCGCCTCGATGTCGTCTGGAGAGTGGTTGCGGCCGTACACGATCAAGAGGTCTTTGATACGGCCGATGATGAACAACTCTCCGTCGAAGTAGAAGCCGGAATCACCAGTTCTGAGCCAGGGACCTTCCGGGGTGCCGGCCGAAGGGTTGACAATGCGCGCCTGGAAGGTGCGCTCGGACTCGACCGGCTTCTGCCAGTAGCCGGCGCCCACGTTGGGTCCGTGCAGCCAGATCTCGCCGACCGCTCCCTCCGGGCACTCGACGCCGGTGTCGGGGTCGACGATTCGCACCGTCATCTGCCGTGGGTTGCCATAGCTCACCAACCCGGTACCGGTTCCGGGTGCGCACCGCTCCGCCTCACCCGCGGGCAGTTTCGCGGAATCGAAATACACGACTTTCGGCGGTTCGCCCGGTTCACGAGCCGCGATATAGACCGTTGCCTCGGCCATCCCATATGACGGCCGGACCGCCGCGGGGTCAAGGTTGAATTTCGCGAACCGGTCGGTGAAGCGCTTCACGGTGACGGGCTGCACCCGCTCACTGCCGCTGAGGACATGCAGCACTTCCCCGAGATCGAAACCGTTCATATCGTCGTCGGACGTCTTGCGCGCTACCAGGTCGAAGGCAAAATTTGGCGCTGCCGTGAACACCCGGCCACTACTCGCCATCAATTGCATCCACCGAGCCGGTCTCTGCAAAAACCCCGCCGGACTCGTCAGGACCACAGGAATGCCCGCAAGAATGGGAATGATAATTCCAACAAAGAAACCCATATCGTGATAAAACGGCAGCCAGGACACCACACCACTGCCGGGCGGGGGAACCTTCCCGTACTTCCCGTAGTAGCCGTCCATGATTTGTCCGAAATTGACGAACAAATTCTTATTCGAGACCACAACCCCGGCCGGAGTGCGGGTGGACCCGGAGGTGTACTGCAAATACAGCGCGTCCGGCGTCGCTGCGCTACGAGAGCCCGGCCGGACCGACGAAGTCGGCCGAGAGTCCAGGTCCAGTAGATCGATTTCGACAACTGCGGGTGCAGATTGTCCGGGTTGCGGCTTCGCGTACCCGGAGACATGGTCGCTCACCGAGGAAGTCGTCAGGATGACCGAGGGTGACGTATCGGCCAGCACGGAAGTGGTGCGCTCGTCATGAACGCCGGAATAGGGAACCGAAAGTGGAACGGCGGTCAGTCCGGCCTCGAGCGCCCCGAGGAAACCGGCGATGTAGTCAAGGGTCTGCGGCGCAAGTATCACTGCCCGATCGCCAGGCGATCCGCATTGCCTGAGGCGCTGACCTACGTTGAGCATGCGCCGATGCAGCTGCGCCCACGTCAGCGTCTCCGGGACACCTTCCCAATCCTGCTCGTAATCAATGAATGTCATCGCTGTGTCGTTGGGCTGCAAGCTCGCACGCTCGCGCAGCACAGCGGGAATCGAAGACTCAACCACGGGCCTCACACTACCTCGGATGCCCTTGGCTGGTGCCGAATCTGCTCGTCACAGGGGTAACACGCGGATTATCCGCCGCCGGGCCGGCCGCACGGGTCCCACCGGCTCGGGGCTGCGGTCGCGCTCAGGCCATAACTTCTGCCACCTCCGTGGCTCTCGGTTTGTATGCACCACGTCGGCGACCCGCCGCGGCATACGGAGGTGTTGGGCGCATATATAGTCGTCAACCGGGTGCGCTGGCGGCGAGCCGAGCAAAGCGCCCGCATACTGCTTTTTTCGGACATCCGGCGTCACTCTTAAGCCGTCGACCTGCCCTTTCGCCCTTATTCAACAGATTTTTTTGTACGTACGCACAGTTTTCCCACATTGGTGACGCTGAGGGGCTACGCTGCTGTTCACCTGACTAGTTGGGTCAGATGCGATCAGGGGGATCATGGCGCGGTGCGCGATGCGCCGGCGCCGACAGCCCGGATCGACATTCGATGAAGTCTCCTTGAGGCAGGGGGAAAAGAAGAGGTGACGGCGGTGAACGAACCAGGTGTGACCCCGGTGGCTGTGATTGGGATGGCATGCCGGCTTCCCGGAGGAGTCGACTCCCCGAAAAAGCTGTGGGAGGCGCTGTTACGGGGAGACGACACGGTCACCGAGGTTCCCGCTGACCGCTGGGACGCCGACGAATACTACGACCCCGAGCCCGGCGTGCCCGGCCGGACCGTCTGCAAGTGGGGTTCCTTCCTGGACAACGTCGGCGACTTCGATCCCGAGTTCTTCGGGATCACCGAAAAAGAAGCGACGGCGATCGACCCGCAACACCGCTTGCTTTTGGAAACCGCCTGGGAGGCCATGGAACACGCCGGCCTGACACCGGAAAACATGGCCGAGTCGCTCACCGGCGTCTTCGTCGGTCTCAATCACGGCGACTACCAGTTCGTGCACATTGACGCGGAGGCCTTCGACGGGCCGTACGGCAACACCGGAACCAATTCCTGCTTTGCGTCGGGACGGATTTCCTATGCTCTGCGGTTGCACGGGCCCGCGGTCACCGTGGACACCGCATGCTCGTCCAGCTTGTTCGCAACCCATCTGGCCTGCCGCAGCCTCAGCGACGGCGAGAGCGATCTGGCCTTCGCGGCAGGCGTCTACGTGATGATGGAACCACGCAGGTTCGCCTCGGCGTCGGCGCAGAACATGTTGTCGCCCACCGGACATTGCCACGCATTCGACGCCGCGGCGGACGGGTTCGTGTCCGGCGAGGGCTCGGTGGTGCTGTTGCTCAAGCGGTTGCCGGACGCACTGCGCGACGGCGATCGGGTCCTGGCCGTCGTGCGCGGAACCGCCGCCAACCAGGACGGCCACACGGTAAGCATCGCGACGCCGTCGGTGCAAGCCCAGTCCATGGTGTACCGCGCGGCGCTGGCCGCGGCGGGAGTGGAGCCGGGCAGCGTCGGGTTGGTCGAGGCGCACGGCACCGGCACCCCCGTCGGCGACCCCATCGAATACGAGAGTCTGGCCGAGGTGTACGGCATCGACCGGCCCTGCGCGCTGACATCGGCAAAGCCCAATTTCGGACACACCCAAGCGGCCGCCGGAGCACTCGGGCTGATGAAGGCGATCCTCGCCCTGCAGCACGGTGTGATTCCGCGGAACCTGCACTTCACCCGCCTGCCGGACGATATGGCCCGAATCGGCAGCAAACTCTTTGTGCCGCAGGAGATCACGCCGTGGCCAACGACCGGTGAGCAGGTACGACGGGCGGCGGTGTCGTCGTACGGCATATCCGGGACGAACGTGCACGCCATCGTCGAGCAGGCACCCGAAGTCACTGCTCACGAAGACCTGCCGAACACCCCGGCTGGAGGCGAGCTGATCTTCCCGCTGTCGGCGACGTCCGCCGACGCATTGCGGCAGACGGCCGGGCGGCTCGCGGACTGGGTCGATGCGCAGGGCCCGGAATGGTCGGCGTCGGACCTGGCCTACACCCTGGCCCGGCGGCGCAGTCATCGCCCGGTGCGGACGTCGGTGCTGGCCAACAGCGCGGCGGAGCTTTCCGCGGCCTTGCGCGAGATTGCCGACGACGAGACTCCCTATCAAGCCGCCGTCGGGCAGGACGACCGGGGCCCGGTATGGGTGTTCTCCGGCCAAGGCTCGCAATGGGCGGCGATGGGCGCCGACCTGCTCGCCAACGAACCGGTTTTCGCCGCGACCATCGCGGAGCTGGAGCCGTTGATCGCGCAGGAGTCCGGATTCTCGGTGACCCGAGCGATGACCGCACCGGAGACCGTGACCGGGATCGACCGTGTGCAGCCGACTCTGTTCGCCATGCAGGTGGCGCTGGCCGCCACTATGAAGTCCTACGGGGTTCGCCCCGGCGCGGTCATCGGGCACTCCCTCGGAGAATCGGCGGCAGCTGTCGCGGCGGGCGCGCTGTCACTTCAAGACGGGGCGAAGGTCATCTGCCGCCGTTCCCGGCTGATGACCCGGATCTCCGGTTCCGGAGCCATGGCATCGGTGGAACTGCCTGCCCAGCAAGTGCTTTCCGAACTGATGGCCCGCGGCGTCAACGACGTCGTGGTCGCGGTCGTGGCTTCGCCGCAGTCCACGGTGATCGGCGGCGCCACCGAGGCCGTTCACGAGCTCGTCGTGGCATGGGAGCAGCGCGAGGTGATGGCCCGTGAGGTGGCCGTCGACGTCGCGTCGCACTCCCCGCAGGTGGACCCGATCCTAGACGACCTGTACGAGATACTCGCCGACCTCGAGCCGCTGACACCGGAGGTGCCCTACTATTCCGCGACGCTGTTCGACCCGCGCGAGGAACCGTACTGCGATGCCAACTACTGGGTGGACAATCTGCGCCACACGGTGCGCTTCGGCGCGGCGGTGCAAGCGGCGCTCGAGGACGGCTACCGGGTCTTCGCCGAACTGGCGCCGCATCCGCTGCTGACCCGTGCCGTCGAAAAGACGGCCGAGAGCCTCGACATACCGGTGGCGGCATTGGCCGGCATGCGGCGCGAACAGCCGCTGCCGCACGGGCTGCGCGGCCTGCTGGCGGATCTGCACAGCGCCGGCGCCGCGGTCGACTTCGCCGTTTTCTACCCCGCCGGACAGCTGGTGGAAGCGCCGCTGCCGACATGGACGCACCGATCGTTGCTGTTGAACCGCGCCGGTCACGACCACCAGGGCCAAGGCGGCTCGTCGGTGGTCGTGCACCCGCTGCTGGGCGCGCATGTGCGGCTGCCGGAGGAACCGGAGCGGCACGTGTGGCAGACCGATGTCGGCACCGAGGCGCTGCCCTGGTTGGCTGATCACCAAATCCACAGTGCCCCAGCGCTTCCGGGCGCTGCATATTGTGAGATGGCGCTGGCGGCAGCCCGCACCATCCTCGGCGAGGCGTCCGAAGTCCGCGACATGCGCTTCGAGCAGATGCTGCTGCTGGACGAAGAAACCCCGTTGTCGGCGGTCGGATCGGTGAAATCACCCGGGGTTGTCGACTTCGTGGTGGAGACCTTCCAGGAGGGCGGGTCGATCCGGCGCGGCGCGGCGGTGCTGCACGTCGCCGAAGACGAGGACCAGCCCCGCGCCTACGATGTCCCCGGCTTGTTGGCCGGCCACCTGCGCACCGAAGAGGGGACCGAACTACGGGAACGGTTCGACGAGCACGGCGTGCAATATGGTCCCGCCTTCACCGGGCTGGGCGCCGCCCACATTGCCGACGGGGCCGTGAGCACGGTGCTGGCCGAGGTCTCGCTGCCCGGCGCGATGCGGTCACAGCAGCGTGCTTATGCGATCCACCCCGCGCTGTTGGATGCCTGCTTCCAGGCCGTCGGCGCTCACCCCGACGTCCAGGTCGCGGGCAACGGCGGTCTGATGTTGCCATTGGGTGTAGGCCGGATCCGTGCTTACGGCTCCACCCGCAATGCCCATTACTGCTATGCGCGGGTGACAAACGTCGACGCGGCCGGGGTCGACGCGGACCTCGACGTGCTCGACGAGCACGGGACCGTGCTGGTGGCCGTGCGCGGGTTACGGCTGGGCACAGGGGTTTCCGAGCAAGGCAACCGGGATCGGGTACTCGGCGAGCGGCTGCTGACCATCGAATGGCAGCAGCGTGAGCTGCCCGAATTGGACCTCGCCGACGCCGGAACGTGGCTGCTGATCAGCACCACCGACGTTGCGGACCAATTGGCGACCGAGTTGACCGACACGTTGAAGTCGCACGGCGCGCAGTGCGCAACCATGAGCTGGCCGGAACACTCCGACCATGCCGGGGCCGCCGAACGGCTGCGAAACCAGCTCAATGCCGGCGGTTTTCACAATGTGGTCATCCTGACCGCGCCGGACAACGGCGACCGCGACGAGAAGAGCGCGGTCCGCGGTGTCGAGGGCGTCCGGCACCTGGTGCGCATCACCCGCGAGCTACCGGAAATCATGGGCGAGGCACCTCGCTTGTATGTGGTGACCCGTAACGCGCAGACCGTGCTCGCCGCAGACAGCCCCAACCTCGAGCAGGCCGGGCTGCGAGGTCTGTTGCGGGTCGTCGGTGCCGAGCATCCACACCTGCACACCACCCACATCGATGTCGACGAGCACACCCAGGCCGAACACATCGCGCGCCAACTGCTGTCCGGCTCGGAAGAAGACGAGACCGCCTGGCGCAACGACGAGTGGCACACCGCACGGTTGTCGCCCGCGCCGTTGCGTCCCGAAGAGCGCAAGGCGACTGTGGTGAATCACGAATCCGCCGGCGTGCGCCTGCAGATCCGTACCCCGGGTGATCTACAGACCATGGAATTCGTTGCCTTCGACCGGGTTACGCCGGGGCCCGGCGAGATTGAAGTCGCCGTCACCGCGTCCAGCATCAACTTCGCCGATGTCCTGGTCACATTCGGTCGCTACAACTCACCGGACGGCCGGATGCCGGAACTGGGCACCGATTTCGCGGGTGTGGTCACTGCCGTCGGGCCCGACGTCACGACGCACAAGGTCGGTGATCACGTCGGCGGCATGTCACCCCACGGCTGCTGGGCGACGTTTGTCACCTGCGACGCGAACCTGGCCACGCCGATTCCGCAGGGCCTGACCGACGCCCAGGCCGCGGCCGTGACCACCGCGCACGCCACCGCCTGGTACGGGCTGCACGACCTGGCCCGGATCAAAGCCGGTGACAAGGTGCTGATCCACTCCGGAACCGGCGGCGTCGGCCAGGCCGCGATTGCGATCGCCCGCGCGGCGGGAGCCGAGATCTACGCCACCGCGGGCAGTCCGAAACGCCGGAAATTGTTGCGCGACATGGGGATTGACCACGTCTACGACTCACGCAGCATCGACTTCGCCGAGCAGATCCGCCGCGACACCGACGGCTACGGCGTCGACATCGTGCTCAACTCACTGACCGGTGCGGCGCAGCGAGCCGGGCTGGAATTGCTTTCGTGGGGTGGGCGTTTCGTCGAGATCGGCAAGCGTGACATCTACGGCGACACCAAGATGGGTCTCTTCCCGTTCCGGCGCAACCTGTCCTTCTACGGTGTCGACCTGGGGATGATGTCGCTCACCCATCCGCAGTACATCCGCGAGCTGTTGAGCACGGTGTACCGGCTGACGGCCGACGGCACGCTGCCGATGCCCGAGAGCACGCATTACCCGTTGACCGATGCTGCCACCGCGATCCGGGTGATGGGCGCCGCCGACCACACCGGCAAGCTCATCCTCGATATCCCGCGTGCCGGGCGCAGCAGCGTGGTGTTGCCGCCGCAGCAGGTGCCCGTCTTCCGTGGCGACGGCTCCTACATCATCACCGGTGGCCTGGGTGGCCTGGGACTCTTCCTGGCCGAGAAGATGGCCACCGCCGGCGCCGGGCGAATCGTACTCAGCTCCCGGTCCGCGCCGAGCCAAAAGGCTTTGGAGACAATCGAACTCATCCGTTCGATCGGATCCGATGTGGTGGTGGAGTGCGCCGATATCGCCCAGGCCGGCGCCGCGGAGCGGCTGGTGGCCAACGCCACGGCCACCGGACTCCCGTTGCGCGGTGTGCTTCACGCGGCGGCCGTGGTCGAGGACGCCACCCTGGCCAATATCAGCGACGAATTGCTCGACCGGGACTGGGCGCCCAAGGTCTACGGCGCCTGGCATCTGCACCAGGCCACCGTCGGTCAGCCGCTGGATTGGTTCTGCTCGTTCTCGTCGGCGGCGGCGATGCTGGGTTCGCCGGGCCAGGGCGCCTATGCCGCGGCCAACAGCTGGTTGGATGCCTTCACCCATTGGCGACAGTTGCAAGGTCTGCCAGCCACCTCGATCGCCTGGGGTGCCTGGGCCGAGATCGGGCGCGCCATCGCGCTGGCGGAGAGCACCGACGCCGCGATCGCTCCGGAGGAAGGCGCCTACGCGTTCGAGGCGATGCTCCGTCACGACCGCGCCTACACCGGCTACTCCCCGACCGTCGGAGTGCCGTGGCTGGCCGCTTTCGCGGAGCGGAGCAAGTTCGCCGAGGCGTTCAAGGCATCGGAGCAAGGACGTTCGGGTTCAAGCAAATTCCGCAACGAGCTGGCTTCGGTGCCGGTGGACGAATGGCCGGGCCTGCTGCGCCGCCTGGTCTCCGAGCAGGTCAGCCTGATCCTGCGGCGCACCATCGATCCGGACCGTCAACTCTCCGAGTACGGACTCGACTCGCTGGGCAACCTGGAACTGCGCACCCGTGTCCAGTCCGAAACCGGGATACGGATCAGCTCCACCGACATCACCACGGTGCGGGGTTTGGCCGACCACCTGTTCAACCAGTTGGCTCCGGAAGAAGCCACCGCGTCCTCCTGATGGCCGCTGGGAACAGTTGTCGCTCAGGCAGCTCGCGGTGCGAGACGGATAAGCCATGCGTATCCTGCCGGAACCGGCAAGCGTCAGGCACTATTACGGTCACAAGCGGCCGGAGATGTTGCGGTTCATCCCGGCCGATGCGCGACGCGTGCTCGACTTGGCTGCAGGGCAGGCGTGTTCAGTGCCGCGGTCAAGAAAAGCCGGGGCGCGGAAGTCTGGGGCATCGAGTACAACGAGGAAGCGGCCCGACGCGCCGGCGGCATCCTCGACCATGTGCTTGCCGGAGACGCGAATGAGCGGATCGCGGAGCTGCCTGATGGCTACTTCGACGCGATGGTCTGTAACGACGTATTGGAGCACCTGGTCAATCCGCTCGAGATGCTGACACGGCTTCGGGGCAAACTCAAGCCTCAAGGCGTCATTGTCGCCTCGATCCCCAACATCCGCTACCTGCCCGCGCTGGGCAAGGTGGTATTCCGAAGAGACTTCCCGCAGGAGGACTTTGGCATCTTCGACCGGACCCACCTGCGCTTCTTCACGCGCAGCAGCATCGTGCGGATGTTCGAGGACGCGGGCTACGCCGTCCAGCGCATCAAAGGCATCAACCCTTTCCTGGGGCCTTTTGGCGCGCTGTTCATCGTGTTGAGCCTCGGCCATTTTGCCGACGGGGTTTTCCTGCAGTACGCCTGCGTGGCGTCGCCGGCAGTTTGAGGGCCAGCTTGCACGAGCGCCGTTGGTCACATAGGCCTCGCAACTACCGGGCGGCATAGTTACTACGGCAGTCACTCCGTCGGCGGGGCACTCGATGTGCCCGGCTCACAGCGGCAGCGAGGGGTATAGGCGCCGCGAAAGTGCAAGAGGCAATGCATTTCCGAGCAATACCGCCGGTACATTCACGACACTTTTCGCCCACGAGTAGTAGGTGCACGGCGGCGAGGCTGACTTCCAAGCCTTGCCTGCCCGCCATGCCGCGTCCAGGTGTCAGTCCAGCACCGCGTAGGAAATTTGCGGCGTAAAAGGAAATCGCCTGATACGGAGATTCCTGATTCCGGCCGACTCCAGTACGGCAAGGGTTTCGCCGGGCCAGTATTTCTGGTTGAGCTCGTCGAAAGCGAGTACGGCGCCTTTGGGCATTCTGGGCAGGAAAGTCCTGACCGCCGCCAGGGTCGGTTCGAACAGATCAAAGTCGAGGTAGAGAAGCGCGACCACCGTGTGCTGGTTGTCTGCCAGATACGCAGGGATCGTCTGTTGGGCGTCACCCTTGACGAGTTCTACTCGATCGATATGCCCCAGCGGACGATTGAGATCGTACAACGACACGGCGTGCCGAATGTCGTCCTCGATGCCTTGAACCGCCAAGCCGCCGACTTTGGCGAATGACAGACTTGCGTCCGCGGCTGTAGCGTCCTGATCCGCGAGGCTGGGAAAACCGGCGAAGGTGTCGAACCCCACGATTCGTCGTGTGTGATTGTAGGGCTCGTAGATCGCCGAGAGCTGCGCCCACGTCATCAAGCCGCCCCCCATGAAGACGCCGCACTCAATGATATGGCCGTGAACATCCACGATTTGCTTGAAGATCTCGTTCTTGGCCAGGAACGTCGCCATTGTCTGCCGCGGAACGAACTTCGCGAAGTTCTTCAGTTTGGCGAGTATGTCACCTTCGCCGGCGCTGAAGAATTCCTGGATTCTGGTGGCGTATTGCTCATCCGCGGAAGTTTGTGTGCGCGCGTCGAGCATCGAAAAGCGGTTATCCATTACTCACCTTTTCCGGTCTGAATTTCGGGTGAAGCGGCGCGCGCAAGTGTGCGGCGCAGCCCGTCACTTAGGGTGGTCGTCGGCTGCCAGCCCAATTCTGTCTCCGTTGCTGACCAATCAAGGAAAACGTTCGCAACGTCGTCATCGATGTTAGTCTCCTCGATCGCCGCATGACACCCGAGGATCTCACCCATTTTGCTGATGATTTCGCGCGGTTCATGGAAGAAATTGCCGCCCAGATGGTAGATCGGAGCGTTTCCTTTCTTTTCGATGATGCTGGCAAGCCCCTCGACAGCGTCATCAATATAGAGAAGCTGCAGGCTAGGCAACCCGTTGCGATAGCGGTGGGTCACGATCGGTCGTCCTTCTTTCAGGCGGCGATGCGCGAACCCTATCAAGCGCGGCCGCAAGCTTTGCGGACCGAAAGTCGGTGAGATTCGAACGATAGTGGAACTGACTTCACCGTTGGCCCGAGCATTTTGAACGAGGACTTCTTCGAGAAATTTTGTTTCGCCGTATACCCCCCGAGGACGCATCGTTGTGTTGACGTCCGCAATCATCGAGCTCGACCTGTAGGCCGAAAACACCACTGCGCCTGAGGGCAGGACAAGGTGAATTCCGAGCGATTTGCAGACGTCGAGAATCCCCCGCAGCATCGTCAAGCTGTGGCCCATAGCGTCGTTGTTGGTGTAGATCCGCGGGTATGCGAGATGAATGATCTTTCCGATCTCGTTGTCGCGGCAATAGCGGTCAAGGTGGACCACGGGACCGAGCAGGTCTACCGTGGCGTGGTTGGGCGCGACGACACGATGTGAATCAGCGAGGCGGTCGCGCAGGGCGGCGCCTAGAAAGCCGCTGCTGCCGGTGATGAGGATGCCGTCCTGGCGGATCGACGCGGGAGACTTCCGCAGCGCCGCGCGCAGCGAGTCAACCATCTCAAGCTTGACCGCCTGCTCTCCGGTCGTCTCGATGACTTGGGCCACCGCCACATCGAATTCCAGGCCGCGCCATTCGGCTAGGATCCCGGCCGCGACCGCGTTGCTGCGAGACACGCCGAAATCGCAGACGACTACGACGGAGCCGCCGCGCTCGAGCTCCGCGACGCCCTCGCGGATCTTTTCGAGCAGGTCATCAGCCGAGTTGCCGCGCTTGTCGACCATGGTTCTCGTATCGACCACGAGAAACGGGAAGTCGTGCGCGATGCTGTCACCCGGCGCGGTCCCCAGTCGGCCTTCGACGATCCATCGGATCATTTCACCACCTTCCAGAGCGGAACGGCGACCTCGCTCAGGGTTCGCAAATACCATCCTGGAGTGATGCCGAGCGCGCCCGGTGGCGGGAGACCGAGAAGGTGCCGGACGTACCAATCGACCTCGTTGAAACCCGCCAGTGTCCGCAGGTAAGTACTGGCAGAGAAGCGGGCGTTGATTTCGAAGGGCACGAAGGTGCCGTCGGCGGCGATGCGCCCCTGGATGTTCAGCGGGCCGGTGCTGCCGAGGCGCCGGGCGATCAGTTCGGCGGTCTCGCAGATGGCTGGATAATCGTCGATCAGACCCTGGCTATATCCGCTCGAAATGAGGAAGTCCGGGCCGCGCACAGAGACGGAAAGTTTGCTGTGAAACGCCCGCTTGAGGGCTATCGCCCCCGCGCAGCTGCCGTCGGGCAACGAAAGAACGCCGACCGTGAACTCGCCTCTGTCCTCGGGCAGGTACTCCTGAATCACCGGGGTGCGGCCGTTGTTGTGCAGGTAGGTGCAGTACAGGCGTGCCTCCTCGCGGCTTCTGACGAAGAACACAAATACGCTGCCGCCGCTCGCCACCGCCGGCTTTACGATGCATGGCATCGGGAAGTCGCCGATGTCGGTCCCCGGATCCACCGTTTGGGTCCGCGGCGTTCTGACACCGACACTCGCAAGAATCTCGAAGCAGTGACCTTTGTGGGCAAGGCGCTCGGTGAGCTCCGGGTTGTTTTGGCCGAGCCGTATCCCGGCGCGCACAAACAGCTCGTGGTCTCTGCCGATGAGGATCGCGGGCTCGTCGCCACCCGGGATGATGCAATCGACCTGCTCGCGGACGCAAAGGTCTAGCAGATTTTGAGCGTAGCCTTCGCGATCGACGAGGAAGGTCGAGGCGAAATGCTCGTCATAGTGCCCGAAAGCGAGCGGCGAGATGTCGCATCCCAGGACGTCATAGCCGCCGGCATGGTTGAGAGACTTGGCGATCTCGGTCCCAAGCGAGGCGCCCGCGATTCCGGCAATAAGCACCCGCGGACTCTTCTCATACAACGCAAATCTCCTGGACAACTTGCACTACTCGGCATTGCTCGATTTCGGTGATGTCATGGAAACTGGGAACATTGATTGCACGGTCCGAAATATTGCCGGCCCATTTGCCTCCAGGCGATCCTGCAAACGGAGGGGTCGTGGATAGCGGATGAAAGAAAACCCGGGCATCAATATTTTCGGCCGCGAATGCAGCAGTAAGACGCTCGGTCGTTACCCCGGTCGACTCTTCGAATACAACAGTCGGCATCCAGAATCCATTTTGTGTCCCCGTTCGCTCAGGGTTCATCGATACCCCCATCACGCCGGCCAACCCACCCTCGTAAGCCCGAAATATCTCGCGCTTTCGTGAAATCAGATCATCGATACGCTCCATCTGCGCGCAACCTATGGCTGCCTGGATGTTCGACATTTTGTACTTGAAGCCCACCACATCCGGCCAGAACTGCTTGGTCTGACTGCGGGCGCGGCCGTGGTTGCTGAGCGTAAGAACTTCCTCGTACAGGTTATCGTCATTGGTGACGAACATGCCGCCCTCACCGGTGGTGATCGTCTTGGTGCCGTGAAACGAAAAGGTCCCAAAACGCCCCATGGAGCCGGCACACTTTCCGTGGTAAATCGACCCAATCGCCTCGGCCGCGTCCTCAATTACCGGGATACCGTGCTTCTGCCCTACTGCCAGGAGACGGTCCATCTCGCAAAGATTGCCATACAAGTGCACAGCGACAATGGCCTTGGTGCGCGGGGTGATGGCGGCTTCGGCCAGTTCCGGGTCGATGCACCAACTCTCCGGCAAGATGTCGACAAATATGGGTTTCGCCCCGAGGTGAACGATGGGCGCGGCCGTGGCGATCCAGTTGGTGTCGGCCATGATGACCTCGTCGCCTGGGCCGATTCCGAGCGCGGCCATGCCCATGTGCAGCGCACCGGTGCAACTCGACGTGGCGATCGCGTGCTTGACCCCGAGGTGTGCCTTGAAGCCGCTTTCGAAGCGCTGGATGTATTCGTAGCAACGCTCGCCCCAGCCGTTTGCGGCGGCATCGGTGGCGTAGCGCACCTCGAGCTCGGTGATCGACGGCTTGGTGTAAGCGATGCGGGGCTTCACAGGAAGCTCAATTCGGGTACCGCCGTCACGAAACGTGTGCCGCTGTGAACAAGGTCAGCCAACTGGGTCCGCACCTCATGGGCGATGTTCCAGGGCAAAATGATCACGTCGTCTGGCGGGTTCTCGCGCAGCACCTCAGGCGAATGGATGGGAATGTGGCTTCCTGGCATGAATTTTCCCTGCTTGGACTGCGCGGCATCACAAACGTACGGAAGCAGGTCGGGCCTGACACCTGCGTAGTTCAACAAGGTGTTACCTTTCGCCGCGGCACCGTAGGCCGCCACGCGCCGGCCGGCACGCTTTTGTTCGATGAGGAAGGCCAAGAGGTCATCCTTCACCCGATCCGCACGCGACTGGAAGGCCGTGTAGGTCTCGGGCCGGGTCAAGCCGAACTCGTCCTCCCGCCTCAGCAGGGAACCCACGCGGTCCGTGGTGGAGTTCGCTGCCCCAGCATGGCAGCCATACACTCGCAGGCTGCCGCCGTGGGTAGGCAATTCTTCCACGTCCCACACCCGCAAGCCGGCCTCGGCAAAGATACGCGCCACGGTCGTGAGCGACAGGTACGAGAAGTGCTCGTGATAGATGGTGTCGAACTGAGTGCGGTCGATCAACGGCATCAGATGGGGAAATTCCAGCGTGACGCTGCCTTCGGGCTTGAGTACGGCGGCCAGTCCACGGGTGAAGTCGTTGATGTCGGGCACGTGAGCGTACACGTTGTTACCCGCGACCAGATCCGCCGACCATCCTTCGCTGGCCAGTCGATGACCCAAGGCTTCCCCGAAGAATTCCCGCCTGACCGGGATTCCCAGTGCCTCGGCGGCCTCGGCCGTGCTCGTCGTCGGCTCGATGCCTAGGCAGGGGATCCCCGCTGCCATGAAGTTCTTCAGTAGGTAGCCATCGTTTGAGGCCACCTCGATGACAAAGCTCTCGGGCCCAAGTTGTAGCCGTTCGGTGATCATGTCCGCATAGCTGGCCGCATGATCGAGCCAAGTGCTCGAGGTGCTGGAGAAGTAGGCGTAGTCGGCGCTGAACAGTTCCTCGGCGCGGGCGTAGTCCTCGGTCTGCACCAACCAACACCGGTGGCACACCAGCACACGCAGGGGGTAGTGCACCTCCGGGTGACGCAGGTCCTCGGCATGCAGGTAGGCGTTGGACGGTGGCGCAAAGCCCAGGTCCACAAAACTGTGTTCCACGGGTGCCCCGCAGTGTCGGCATTTCATAGCGCGACTCCGGTGAAATCAGCATCCAGCAGCGGATGGGCCAGATCACGAGGTGATAGGTCTTGCGGCGGCAATGGCCACGCGATCGCAAGCCGCGGATCGTCGTGGCGCAGGCCGCCCTCGGAAGGTGGGTGATAGAAAGCCGTGTGGAGGTATAGCAATTCGCTGTCAGGCTCCAAGACCTGGAAGCCGTGGGCGAAGCCCTCGGGGATGATCAGCATCTGCGCGTCGTCTGCCGCCAGTTCTTGGGCGTGCCACCGAAGAAACGTCGGAGAGCCGGACCGCAGGTCCACCGCGACGTCCCATACCCGGCCACGAAGGCAGCGGACCATTTTCATTTCCGCATGCGGCGGATTTTGAAAATGCATCCCCCGCACGGCCCCTGCATGTCTGGTTCTGGAGTGGTTGATCTGCGCGATCTGGCGGTGGCGCAGCAGAGGCCGAAGTTCGTTGGCGCAAAAGAGGCGGACGAAAGCTCCGCGGGCGTCACGGTGGGGCAGGGACTTCACAATCTTGAGATCGGAGATCGGGGTGTCGAGGATATTCATGCGGTGGCCCACGGCAGTTGTGAAGTGACTGCATCGGTGAGGTAGGCGTCCAGTTGGTCGGCGCTTCGCACTTCACCAAGTTCCAGCCATTGGCGATACCAGTTGGCTGTGTGGTGGATCGCTTTTTCAAGGTCCCAGACCGGACGCCACCCGAGATACATTCTCGCCTTGGCACTGTCGAGTTGCAGCAAGCCCGCCTCGTGCGGCTGTGGATCGGTTGTCTCTTGCCACCGAAGCTTCGGCCAGGTGCGAGCAAGGTCTCGGAGCACCTGCTCTACCGTACGGTTACCTTTCTCATCGGGGCCGAAATTCCAAGCATCAGCGCAAGTGTCGTCGCCCGCCAGGAGCCGCTGGCCCAGTAGCAGGTACCCGCTGAGGCAATCGAGTACGTGTTGCCAAGGGCGTGTGGCGTGTGGCGAGCGAATGACCAATGGCTCGCCGGCGACGACTGAGCGCACTAAGTCGGGAATCAGCCGGTCCTCAGACCAGTCGCCACCGCCAATCACGTTGCCGCCCCTAGCGGTTGCGAGCAGCGAGGCCGACGAGTGTTGCAGAAAGGCGGTCCGGTAGCTCGCCGCCGCCAACTCGGCCCCGGCCTTGGACGCACTGTAGGGGTCGTGGCCGCCCAGCCGATCTCTTTCTCGGTAGGCCCACGGCCATTCGCGATTCTCATAACACTTGTCGGTCGTCACGACCACCACGGCACGCACATGTGACGTGGCACGGGCAGCCTCGAGTACATGCACCGTGCCCATCACGTTGGTGGCCCACGTGGTGACTGGCTCGCGGTAGGACCGGCGGACCAACGGTTGGGCGGCCAGGTGGAAAACGATCTCCGGCATTTCCGCGGCGAAAATCCCACGGACTGCAGCTTCATCGCGAATGTCGACGCGATGATCGTTGATCGATAGCTTCAACAGGTCCCAATGGTTGGGCTTCGACGATGGGTCCAAAGCCAGCCCGGTCAGCTCAGCGCCCAGGGCATGTAGCCACAGACACAACCAGCTGCCCTTGAAGCCCGTGTGGCCGGTGACGAGGACCCGGCGCCCGCGATAGGCAGTTCCGAATGCGTTCAATGCCAGCATTTCCACGGCGCTTTGCCGCTACTCCACAGTTCTTCGAGCAGGTTCTTCTCTCGAAGCGTGTCCATCGGTTGCCAGAAGCCGGAATGCTCGAAAGCCATCATTTCGCCGTCGGCAGCCAGACGAGCCAAAGGTGGCCCCTCCCATGCGACTTGATCGCCGTCAATGTAATCGAGTACTGCGGGAGACAGGACGAAAAATCCGCCGTTGATGAGGCCGCCATCGCCACGCGGCTTCTCGGCGAAGCCCGTGACTTGGTTGCCTACGCACTCGATGGCGCCATAGCGCCCCGGCGGAAGCACCGCCGTAACCGTGGCGTGACGACCGTGCCGACGGTGGAATTCAACGCTCGCGCCGATGTTCACGTCACTGAGTCCATCACCGTAGGTGAAGCAAAACGCCTCATCGTCCTGGATATAGGTAGCGACGCGCTTCAGGCGCCCGCCCGTCAGGGTTTCGTCGCCAGTGTCGACCAGCGTCACCCGCCAGGGTTCTGCGTGGTGGCGATGGACTTCCATCTTGTTGAGGGACATATCAAAAGTCACGTCCGACATGTGCAGGAAATAGTTGGCGAAATACTCCTTGATGACGTAACCCTTATAGCCACAGCAAACGACAAAATCACGAATACCGTGATGCGAGTAGAGTTTCATGATGTGCCACAGGATGGGTCGCCCGCCGATCTCCACCATAGGTTTGGGGCGGATCGTGGTTTCCTCACTCAGGCGAGTACCGAGGCCCCCGGCCAGAATTACGGCTTTCATTGGACTCGCTTATGTTTGGAAGGATACCAAACCAACCAATTCCTTGGCCGATCTGTTAATGCATGAGAGCAACTCAAGTTACCTTCTAATATGACAGTCATATACTCCAATACATTGACAGGAGCGTTTGTATACTTGTCCCGTAAGATGACGAATGAGAAAGAAAGACCCCCAACGGTTAGATACTTCGCGCCCTCGCACTCCAGGTCGCCTTCGAGCGCATGAGTCTACTCTTGCTGCCCGACACCGGGACCGTAATCAGAGGGACGCGCGGCGTGTACACCGGCCATCTCAACGCCGACGGCCGGACCCGCGAGGCAGAACCACAATTGGCATCACTTTCCCGCTTATCCATCGGTACAGTCACTTCACTGGAGCCGTATGTTGGGGAGGCAACGCGTGACTGGTGACCGTCAGTTGAGCCGGGTGGATTCGGTCAGCGTTGTGATCCCGGTCTACAACGGAGCTGCGACTTTGCCTGGTGTGGTGAAGGAGCTCGCGCAGCTGCGTTCGACTCAGCAAACCCGCGACGGTCGTGAGTTCCGCGTCGACGAGGTGCTCCTGGTGTGGGACCGGGGCATTCGCGGCAGTGAAGAAGTCGTTCGTGAGTTGGCTGGGCACGACGAATGGGTGCGCCCGGTGTGGTTGTCTCGCAACTTTGGGCAACATCCGGCGACACTTGCGGGCATGACCTCGTCGGGTGGGGACTGGATCGTCACGATGGACGAGGACGGGCAACACGACCCGGGTTATATCGGTGACTTGCTCGACACGGCGTACCGGGACCGCACACAGCTCGTCTATGCCTCGCCGAGGAATCGACCGCCGCATGGGGTGTTGCGCAACGCGGCGTCTCGGATAACGAAGTGGTTGTTTGTGCATGTCTTGGTGTCGTCTGACGGGCCCAGTGCATTCAACAGTTACCGATTGATCCTGGGCGAGGCCGGACGAAGTGTCGCAGCCTACGCCGGCGCGGGCGTGTTTTTGGATGTCGCTCTTTCTTGGGTTGTCGCCAACCCGTCGACCTGTCCGGTGATGATGCGCCAAGAAGGACGACCTGCAAGCGCCTACACCCTGCGTCGCCTGGTGTCGCATTTTTGGCGGCTCGTCATCTCTTCGGGTACCCGGCCGCTGCGTTTCGTGTCAATGATGGGCATTTTGTTCGCCCTTCTCGGTTTTGGTGTGGCGATCTACAGCATGATCCAGAAGCTGGTCGGCGATATCACCGTGCAAGGGTGGACATCGGTGTTCGTGGCGGTGCTTGTTGTCGGCGGGGCCACCTTGTTCGCCCTGGGGATCATCGCCGAATACATCGCCGCTTCAGCCACCATGGCGATGGGCAAGCCCGTATACGTCATCGTGCGAGATCCCGGTGACACCTTCGACAATCCGGCGGACTGACGAGTGCTTACCTGGATCGTCGGTCTTGGCGGACTTCTCGGCAGCGCCGTATCACGGGCGATGGGCCCGACATTCACCCAACAATCGGTGCCGTGGGAGGAGCACGATGCGGCGGTCGAGGTGCTCGACGCCGACCTCAAGCGATTCATCCGAACGGCCCAAAACGACGATTGGTCGATTATCTGGGCCGCCGGCAGCGGCGTCGTCGGTTCCACGGCCGACAAACTCGCCGCGGAGACGCGCATCATGTCGCATTTCGTCACAAGGCTGCAAGACATGCAGCCGGCCGGTAAGGGCGCGTTCTTCCTCTCGTCCTCCGCAGGCGGCGTCTATGCCGGGTCGACTCACCCCCCGTTCAGTGAGTCGACGAAGCCACGGCCGCTGAGTCCCTACGGCGAGACGAAGCTCGCTCAGGAGGAGATCCTGCGGATGACGCTTCAAGGCTGCGTCCCACTCGTCATCGGGCGGTTCTCAAACCTCGCCGGGCCCGGTCAAAATCTTGCGAAACAGCAGGGTCTGGTCAGTCAGCTATGTCGAGCCGCGGTCACGCGACAATCGTTGAACGTTTTCGTGCCGATGGAGACACTGCGCGACTACTTGTACGTCGATGATGCCGCTGCGATGGTGTGCGCGCTGGTCGAGAATGTGGTGCGCGACCAGCCGTCGGAACCGGTGCTGCGCAATATCTCATCTCAACGACCCGTGTCCGTCTGTACTGTCCTGCGGACGGTACAGCAGGTCGCACATCGCTCCGTCCGCATCGCACTCGGGACCAGCCCGTCCTCGCGCTATCACGTCCGGGACCTGAGGCTTTGCACAGACTTTCCGCGCGAATTCCAGAGCGTGGCAATCACGCCGTTTCCCGTGACAGTCAAGCGCGTGTACGAGGCTGTGCTAAGGCAACAAGCAATGTGCTAGTAGGCCAAGCCGACTGCCGAAGACTCTCTAAGCTAGGTACCTGACCGGTATTCGGGGCGCGCTGACTGCCACATTCGCTCCCCCGGTACCGGGGAAACGTGGCCTCAGGAAGTGTATGGGCAACGGAAGGGTAGAAGTTCCGATTCGTCAGTGGTTTGCGTCTGACTTCGCGATAGAGATCGGCGTGTCGATCAGACGGCATCCGACGGGTTCTCCCAGCTTTTACGGAGGATCTGATCATGTCCGAAGCAAACTCTGGTGGCGGCCGGTCTGCCCGC
>NZ_UPHQ01000071.1 GCF_900566055.1 Mycobacterium innocens | reverse complement strand
GCCCCACGGGCACCGAACCCCCGCCCCCGCCACCGCCGGTGTCCGACGTGGTGGATTCGCTGCGCAAGTCGGCCGAGGATGCCAGTCGCCTGGTCGCCACGGTATCGGGCTACCGCGCCGGTCTGCTCGCCTCCATCGCCGCTTCGTGTACGGCGTCCTACACGGTGGCCCTGATGCCCGGGGGCCCTTCCATATGACCTCGTCCGAACCCAGCTTCGGGGCCAGCCCCAAGCGGTCGCCCGCCGGCAAAGATGCCGACACCGCGGCGCTGAGCGACGCCCTCGCCGTCGAGCACGCGACCATCTATGGGTATGGCATTGTGTCGGCGCTGTCGCCGCCCAGCGTCAACGACTTGGTGGTGGAGGCGTTGAACCAACATCGCCAACGTCGTGACGACGTCATCGCGATGCTGGCCGCCCGCAAGGTCACCGCGCCGGCGGCCGCCGCGGGTTACCAGTTGCCCAATGACGTGGGCAGCGCAGCCGATGCGGCTCGGCTGGCCGCGCGGATGGAGAACGACGGCGCGACGGCGTGGCGTGCGGTCGTCGAGCATGCCGAGACAGCCGATGACCGGGCGTTCGCGTCGACGGCTTTGACCCAGAGCGCGGTGATGGCCGCCCGGTGGAACAAGGTGCTGGGAGCCTGGCCGATCACCGCTTCGTTCCCGGGCGGCAACGAATAGCTAACCGCTGATGGCTGCCGCGATATCGGTAGCCAGCGCGGCGCCGGCGGCCAGTTCGCGGGTCTGACCGGTGAACCGGTCGCGCAGCTCGACCACGCCGTCCGCCCAGCCGCGCCCCACCACGACGATCCAGGGCATTCCCAGCAGTTCGGCGTCCTTGAACTTGACGCCGGGCGAGGCCTGACGGTCGTCGAGCAGCACCCCGACCCCCAGTTGATCCAGTTCGGCGGCCAGCGCGACGGCTCCGGTGCGCGCCTCCGCGTCCTTGTTGGCGATCACCAGGTGAACATCGAACGGCGCGATCGCCTGCGGCCAGCGCAAGCCCAGCTCGTCGTGGTGTTGTTCGGCCACGACCGCGACCAGCCGCGATACCCCGATGCCATAGGAGCCCATGGTCAGCCGTACCGGCTTGCCGTCTTCGCCGAGCACGTCGGCGCTGAAGGCGTCGGTGTATTTCTGGCCGAGCTGGAAGATGTGGCCGATCTCGATACCACGCGCTATGACCAGGGAGCCGGCACCGTCCGGAGAGGGATCGCCTTCGCGCACCTCGGCAGCCTCGATGGTGCCGTCGGCGGTGAAATCACGACCGGCCACCAAGTTCACCACGTGACGGCCGGGTTCGTCGGCGCCGGTGATCCAGCTGCTGCCGTCGACCACACGCGGGTCGACCAGGTAGCGAATGTTGTTGGAGCACAATGCTTTCGGTCCGATATAACCCTTGACCAGGAACGGGTATCTGGCGAAGTCGCTGTCGTCGAGCAACGCGTATTCGGCAGGGTCCAGCGCCGCGCCGAGCCTCTTTTCGTCGACCTCGCGGTCGCCGGGCACCCCGATGGCCAGCAACTCCCAGTCCTTGCCGGGTTGGCGGACTTTGACCAGGACGTTCTTCAGAGTGTCCGCGGCGGTCACCGTGCGGCCTAGCTCGGCCTGGTTGGCCCAGGCGACCAGCGTGGCGATGGTCGGGGTGTCGCCGGTGTCGTAAACCACGGCCTCGGGTTGTCCGTCGATCGGTTGGGTCTCCGGGCGCGCGGTGATGACGGCTTCGACGTTGGCCGCGTAGCCGGACTGCGGGCACCGCACAAAGGTGTCTTCGCCGACCGGGCTTTCGGCGAGGAATTCTTCGGATGCGCTGCCGCCCATGGCGCCGGACACCGCCGAGACGATGACATAGCGGACCTGCAGCCGGTCGAAGATGCGCTGGTAGGCCTCGCGGTGCGCGTGGTAGGCGGCCTTGAGCCCAGCACTGTCGATGTCGAAGGAGTAGGAGTCCTTCATCACGAACTCCCGGACCCGCAAGATGCCAGCCCGCGGCCGCACTTCGTCGCGGTATTTGTTTTGGATTTGATACAGCGTGAGCGGAAAGTCCTTGTAGGAGTTGTATTCACCCTTCACCGTCAGGGTGAACAGCTCTTCATGCGTCGGGCCCAGCAGGTAGTCGTTACCGCGGCGGTCTTTGAGCCGAAATACACCGTCGCCGTATTCGGTCCACCGGTTTGTGGTCTCGTACGGGGCTCGCGGCAGCAGCGCGGGAAACAAGATCTCTTGCCCGCCGATGGAGTTCATCTCTTCGCGGACCACCCGCTCGATGTTGCGCAAGACTTTTAGGCCCAGCGGCAGCCAGCTGTAGAGTCCCGGCGCGACGGGCCGGACGTATCCGGCTCTGATCAGCAGTTTGTGGCTGGGCACTTCGGCGTCGGCGGGGTCGTCACGCAGGGTGCGCAGGAACAGCTGGGACATCCGGGTGATCACAGGCGGCAAGCCTAGTGACTGCTATGGCGGCCGGGCCCGCGCGGTTGCCGTTCACATGCGCTGTTTGCTTCACCGCGCATACCGCGCGGTGACTGCAACACGGCTCATCGGATGCAATTGGCCGGGATGCCTAGACCGACGGCGCATCCGCGTTGTGCCACGGCCCGCCAGTGCGTCGGGATTGCCGTGCGCCACAGCTCGTTTCGTGCGTAGGCAACAGCGACACCATCGGCCCCGGACCTGGCCGGTTAGCCGTTCGGGCCGGCTTGTCCGTCGGTGCCGGCGATACCGTCTGAGCCGGCGCCACCGTTTGAGCCACCCAGCCCTTGGCCACCCTGACCCCCGGTGCCGGCCGCGCCACCCGCGCCGCCTGTCCCGCCCGGACCGCCGACACCAGCAGAGCCGTCGGCACCGGGTAGACCCAGCAAGAACCCGGCGCGGCCGCCCACGCCACCAAGGGGTCCACCGGCTCCACCGGCCCCGCCGTCACCGCCACCGCCGCCATCGCCACCGGCACCGCCGCCACCG
>NZ_UPHQ01000303.1 GCF_900566055.1 Mycobacterium innocens | reverse complement strand
AACCTGCAAAACGCCATCAGATACGCCCAGCACACCGCCGCCGAACTCGACACCGCACACCAACACGCAGCGCACCTCGCTGCCGCCGAACCAGCACACCAACTATCAAGCCCCAACACCAAACGCCCGGGGCCAAAATTCATGCAGATCAGTGGGGCCAAACCACTTGACGAAACGCACCTTGACCACCTGATCCAGAATCTGGCACTTGGCCTTCTTCGAAGCCTTCACATACGACTTGGCGAACCTCGCGGTGATCTCGGCACGAGACGTCATCGACAACCCACTTCCCATGCCCCACAACAGTCACCATTTCGCGGGCATTCTTACGTGAGCCCCCTATCCCTCTGGGTGACGCCTCGCAGGCGTGAAAATGGGGTCGGGTCGCCTGCCGACGCCGATGTTTCCTTGGGTGTGTGAGCCCGCACGTGAGCCTGGCGCCGGGGCCCGACCTGGAAGGGTCACGCACTGTTGCTTCGAGCACGCCGGTCAGAATTTCGGTTCCCTTGACCGAGGCCCCCAGGCGACCCGACCTGTCCAGTGTGAATGTGTTTGGAGGGCAAGGCAAGTGAACAACCGAGCTCAACCGGGACAGCCGGAGGAGATTCCCGACGCCGATCACGAGCTGGTCATCGAGCGGGTCGCCGCGATCGATGTGGCCAAGACCTCGGGCAAGGTATGTGTGCGCGCGTGCAGGGACGCTGCTGGTCGCAGGTCCAGCCGGGTGTGGGATGTGGTGGCCACGACCGGCGCGATCACTGAACTGGCCGCCCAGCTTGTGGCGGACCGGATCGAGAAGGTCACCGTCGGATTACTGGCGGATCTGGTACTACCTGTTGGAGGCGGCGGGGCTGTCGGTGCAGCTGGTCAACGCCCGCGACGTCAAAAACGTCCCGGGACGGTTGAAAACGGACAAGCTCGACGCTGTCTGGCTGGCCAAACTGACCGAGAAGGGTCTGTTGCGGCCAAGTTTCGTACCGCCGGCGCCGATTCGGGAGTTTCGCGACTACACCCGGCTGCGCACCGATCTGATCCGTGAGCGGACTCGTTACTGGCAGCGGGTGGAGAAACTGCTCGAGGACTCGCTGATCAAGGTGTCGGCGGTGGCGTCCACGCTGGACACGCTGTCGGTGCGCGACATGCTCGAGGCGCTGATCGCTGGTGAACGCGACCCGCGGCGGCTCGCCGATCTGGCCCGGGGGCGGATGAAAACCAAACGGGCCGCCCTGATCGAAGCCCTCACCGGACGGTTCGACGCTCACCACGGCGAACTCGCACGGATGCTGCTCGATCAGATCGACGCTCTCAATGTCCAGATCACCACCTTGAGCACCCGCATCGAAGAGCTGCTGGCCGCCATGCCCGACGCACAGCCCGCCGACACCGCCATAGCGGCACGCTGTGAGGCCGACACCGCGGTGCTGTCGGCGCAGGCCCGCCTTGATGAGATCCCCGGCGTCGGGTCACATGGCGCCCAGGTCATCCTCGCCGAGATAGGGCTGGATATGACCCGGTTCCCCACCGCCGGGCACCTGGTCTCGTGGGCCAAGCTGTCCCCCCGCACGATTCAGTCCGGGCCGGTGCAGCGCGGCGGGCCCACCGGTAAAGGCAACCCGTATCTGAAAGGCGCGCTCGGCGAGGCAGCCAATGCCGCCGCCAAAACCAACACCTTCCTGGGGGAACGCTACCGGCGCATCGTCAAACGCCGCGGCAAGCTCAAGGCCCTCGTGGCGGTCGCCCCGCTCCATCCTGGTCATCATCTGGAACCTGCTGTCCAACCCCGCCGCGCGCTTCCACGACCTAGGCTCCGACTACCACGCCACCCGCACCAACACCGACCGAAAGCTACGCAACCACATCACCCAGCTCGCCGCGATGGGCTACCGCGTCACCCTCGAACCCGCCGCCTGACCCGACCCACCACAGCACCAGCACACAAATACCCGGCTCCGCCGGGTGCCTTCGTCCTGCCCGCTCACCTTGGGTCATTTTCCGGTCAGGCACCGAGGGTGTTGCGCGGGCAGTTTTCGTGAGTCAAGCCGGGCACTTGCGTTTTGGCGCTCCTGGCGCCAAAATAGCGCCATGCCCAGTGTGCAGATCAAGGACGTTCCGGAGGACACTCACCGAGTTCTGCGGGAGCGAGCCGCACGCGCACATCAATCCCTACAGGAATACCTCCGAAGTCGGCTCATCGCCGACGCGAATCAACCCACGCTGGATGAGGTGTTCGACCGCATCACCACACGTCGCGGCGGCCGCGTGTCTTTCAGAGCCGCCGTCGATGATGTTCGGGCTGATCGTGATCGTCGTTGATGCGAGCGTACTGGCCGTAGCGCTGGGCGACGACGGGTCGGACGGCCGGCTCGCGCGGGAACGTTTGGCGCACGAGACGTTGGTTGCTCCGGAACTCATCGACCTCGAGGTGGTCTCGGTGTGGCGCCGCCAGGTCGCGGCGAAACGGATGCCGGCTCGCAGGGCCGCGAGCGCGGTGGCGGACCTGACGGATCTGCCGCTGCGTCAGTCCTCACATCAGCCATTGCTCCACCGGGTATGGGAACTGCGGCATGTCCTGACGACCTACGATGCCGCCTACGTTGCGCTGGCCGAGGCTCTCGACGTCGTACTGGTTACCGCAGATGCACGCCTTTCCGGGGCTTCGGGCACCCGTTGCGAGATCGATGTTTTGGGCGAGGTCGGCGACTACTGACAGCCGTCGCGGGGTCTGCTTGAGACCAGGCCCGCCACGACAATGGACGATGGCGGGACGGCGTTGATCTGGTTGCCGCGCTCACCGGAGTCCTGGTGCGCCAGTCACATTGGTAAAATCGGTCTTTCGCCGAACCGGTAGGCAACTTGCCGGGCTCACTAGAAAATTCATGGTGACCAGTAGTTGGTGGGCGGGCTGCCCGCAGGTGTTGGGCGGCGTCGGTGTGGGGTTGGTGGCGGCGTCGACGGGCGAGTGGGGGTGCCGGTGAGATTCGTGCGTTCGAGCGCAACGATGGCGGTTCGCCCGGCGGCGGATGGCTGATCCGACTGTCATTCCGCCGTATCGAGTGTGCGGTGGCGGCTTTGAATGTGTGTAGGGCGGCACCCAAGGCGGGGCCGAATTTTCGCCATGAGTACACGCTCGGCGCGGTCTACCTGTGAACGATCGACTTGTACCCGGACCCCACCAGCCCCGTGCGGCCTGACCCCCGACGAATTTACGGGCGCGACCACTGAGAATCCCGTTCACTGCCCCTCCTCGTAGGTCGCTTGCCGGAAGTCTTTGACGCTCATTGGTCCGACGTGGATGCGAGGCGGGCGGCTACCGAACCGATCGCACCCGGCGGACGCGCTTTCGGGTCTCGAACAGCCCTCAGATTGCGCGACATCGTCCGCATCCGGCCGCCCAAGTAAGCTGCTAGCGGACCTCGATGACGACGTTCGATAACACCGGCGTGCCGCGGTCCTTGCAGAGCGCTTCGACGAATACCGCCTCGGGGTCCTGCCACATCCGGACGGTGATCGTTTCGCCGGGGAATACCACTCCGGCGAATCGGGCGCGGTAGCGTCTGACACGGCCGACATCTCCGTCCAGTGCCGAGTCGACCACCGCCTTCAAGACCATCCCGTAGCTGCACAGGCCGTGCAGAATGGGCTGATCGAAACCGCCTTTGCGGGCAAACTCGGGGTCGGCATGGATCGGGTTCATGTCACCGGACAGGCGATAGAGCAGCGCCTGTTGCGGCAGGGTCCGGCAGTCAACTTCGAAGTCCGGCTGCCGGGCCGGTGGAGCCGGCGGCGGTGCTGCCGATCGCGCAGCATCGCCTTGGCCAAACCCTCCCTCACCCCGAATGAACGCGCTGAACCGGTTGGTGACCAGAGGCTGATCGCTCTCGGCGTCGCGGGTGACCGTCTCGAGCACCACCAGCGCCGCCTTGCCCTTATCCACGACGTCGCAGATCCTTGCCGACGTTCGAACGGCGCGATTGATGGGCAGAGGTCCGTACAGTTCCATCTCCTGCTCGCCGTGAAGAAGTTTGCTCAGGTCGACGTCCATGCCGGGCAGCTCCAGCATGTCGAACAACATCGGGGAGGCCGGGATCACCCCGAATGACGGCAGAACCTTGAGCTGGCCCTCATACGTGTAGGCAAGCTCGGCGGGATCGGTGGGCGGAACGCCGGCGCCCAAACCCAGGTGGTAGAGGATGACATCGCTCGCGCTCCACGAGCCCTGCCGCTCCGCGAGCTCTGCGCCAAGGACCGCATCGACATCGATGGGCATGTCATCAACCCTGGGATTGCTTGAAGACGTACGTGCCGGGAGCCGGGTCAAGCGGCGTGTATCGACTATTGCCGAGTCGGTCTGGCGCTTTTGCCTTCCCGCCCGCCCGCTCAGCGAGCCACGGCGCCCAGTCCTGCCACCAGGTGCCCTTGTGCACCTGCGCGGACCGCAGCCATTCCTCCGGCGTCGGGCACGACTCGTCGCCGATGCGATAAGCCGACTTCGGGTTCCCGGGAGGGTGGATGACCGCGGCGATGTGGCCGCTCGTCGACAGAGCGAAACGTGTCTTGCCGCCCAACATTTCGATGCTGCGATAGCAACTCGGCCAGGGTGTGAGGTGGTCGGTTTCGCCCGCGGCTATATAGGCGTCGCAGGTAATCTGGGCCAGATCGATCGGCGTGCCGAGGACCCTGAGGGCACCGGGGTTCGCTAACGGATTGGCGAGCGCGAGGTCGACCAGATCGGCGTGCAGCCCCGCCGGCATGTTCATCGAATCCAGATTCCAGAACAACAGGTCGAGCGCCGGCGGTTTGTTGCCGAGGTAGTAGTTATTGACAAAGTTGTTCCAGACCATGTCGTTTGGTCGCAGCCACGCGAAAGTTCGCGCCAACTCTGTGCCGGCGAGGTAACCCTTACGCTTGATTTTCGCTTTGGCCGCTTTGGCGATATCGGGCGAGGCGATGCTGAGGATGGGACCGCCGCGGCGGACGTCAAGCACGGTGACCATAAGGCTCAGACTCGCGACCCGATCGATGTGGCCCAGCGCGGCCAGATGCGCGACGGCGGTAGTGGTGGCGATTCCGCCAGCACAGAAGGCCACCACGTGAACCGCGTCGGCTCCGGCGATCTCGCGGGTTGTCTCGATCGCCTCGACGATTGATTCGAGGTAGTCCTCAAGGTTCCAGCCTGCTTCGTCGCGGGTCGGGTTCGCCCACGACAGCGCGAACGGCTGCAGCCCTCGGTCACCGATAAACTCCACCATGCTCTTGCCGGGCGACAGGTCAACGACATAGAACTTGCTGATCATTGGCGGGATGAGCAGTACCGGAACCTTATGCACCTGTTCCGTTCGCGGCTGGTACTGGATGAGTTCGAAGCGATCATCGCGGCGCACCACGGCACCGGGCGATGCGGCCATCGTCTTTCCGACCTCGAACGGGGTGCGGTCGACACTAGCCGGCAGCTTTATCGGGGAACGGGCGTCGCGCACTGCGGCGCGTGCGCCCGTGACGAAGTTCTCTCCTCCGCGATCGATCGACGTCTTCCACACGGTGGGGTTGGTCAGCGGGAAGTTCGTCGGGGCCAGCGCGTCGATCAGGTTGTCGACCACCAGGCGCAGGCGTTCATGGTCGGCCCAGTCCAAGCCTGACTCATCGGCCAGAGCGCGCGCGTAGTCGCTGATGCTCAAGTACCCCTGGCAGATCCGGCGAAATAGCCAACTTTGCGTCCACGCGGGATCGCGGAATCGTGAATCACCCTTTGGCGGAGTGCGTCCGGACCGACCCGCGATCACCCGGGCAAGGTCGGCTGCGACCGTCGCGGTTTGGCCCGCTAGCAGGCGGGGCCGCAGCGCAAGCCCACCGGCCGCCTTGAGAAACTCCGCGCCGGGCACGAACCGGCTCTCGGCGCTGGCGGCCTCGGTCAGCAGCTGGTCGAGGCCGACATTTTGCACCTGACCGGTGGGGTCGGTGATCTCCGGCCGCACGGCCCCGGATCGCGCCTGCGCCGGCGGCGCACCGTCGTTGTCGGACTTCGATGATCGCGTTTTCGCTCGCAACTTCGGCTCGGCGCCGTTCGTCCCCGAAACATGCGTCGCCCTCGAAGCACGGGCCTTTTGCGTTGGTGCGTCCATAGCAATACGGTATATATCCCGCGAAATGTTGGGGACCTCCCATTTGCCGTAACTACCTCTCCCAAATGGGCTTTCGCGAGACGAAGTGGCCCCGATCCTGGGTACCGTTCAGGTTGTGCCGTGAAACTGTGATTCGGCACTGTTCTTTCGCATCGGAAGGAGTTCGCGTGCCCGTCGATCGCCTGCTGCCCACCGACGAGGCCCGCGAGCTGATCCATCTCACGCGGGAAATCGCAGATAAGGCGCTCGAGCCGATCGTCGACCACCACGAGCGGATGGAGACCTATCCAGAGGGGGCCTTCGCGACCCTCGGCGCCGCGGGGCTGCTGAGCCTGCCGTATCCCGAGGAATGGGGGGGCGGGAAACAGCCGTACGAGGTTTACCTGCAGGTATTGGAAGAGATCGCCGCACGATGGGCGGCGGTCGCGGTAGCGGTGAGCGTCCACAGTCTGGCCTGCCATCCGTTGATCGCGTTCGGCACCGACACGCAGAAGCAAATGTGGCTTCCGGAGATGCTGAGCGGCAACATGATCGGCGCCTACAGCCTGTCCGAACCACAGGCCGGCTCCGACGCGGCCGCGCTGCTATGCAGTGCTGCTGCCGTGGACAATGGGTACCGGGTCAGCGGCGCCAAGGCATGGATCACGCACGGCGGTATCGCCGACTTCTACACCCTGTTCGCGCGCACCGGCAAAGGCGCACAAGGCATTTCCTGCTTCCTCGTGCCCAAAGACGCCGAGGGGCTCACCTTCGGCAGACCGGAAGAGAAGATGGGCCTGCACGCGGTGCCGACGACGACGGCGCACTACGACGACGTGTTCATCGCTCGTGAGCGGCGCATCGGCAACGAAGGACAGGGCCTACCAATCGCGTTCAGCGCACTGGACAGCGGACGCCTCGGAATCGCCGCCTTCGCAGTCGGATTGGCGCAGGCCGCGCTCGATGAAGCGGTCGCCTACAGCCAGCAGCGGACCACCTTCGGCCGCAAGATCATCGACCACCAGGGCCTGGGATTCCTGCTGGCGGACGCCGCCGCAGCGGTGGATTCCGCACGCGCGACGTACTTGGACGCCGCCAGACGCCGCGATGCGGGGCTGCCCTACTCCCGGCACGCGTCCGTCGCAAAGCTGGTCGCCACCGACGCCGCCATGAAAGTCACCACCGACGCTGTCCAGGTGTTCGGCGGCGTCGGTTACACCCGCGACTACCGCGTGGAACGCTACATGCGGGAGGCCAAGATCATGCAGATCTTCGAGGGCACCAATCAAATCCAGCGACTGGTGATCAGTCGCGGTCTCGCCGGTCACTGAGCGGCTTCCATGAGAGGAAATGCCGAGTGGAGACCAAAGACGCGGTGGCCGTAGTCACCGGAGGCACGTCCGGCCTCGGTCTGGCCACCACGAGGCGGCTGCTTGACGCGGGCGCGCACGTCGTCGCCCTCGATCTGAAGGGCGAGGAGGCGCTCGCCGAGCTCGGCGATCGTGTCCAGTTCGCCGGAGGCAGCGTCACCGACGAGGCGGCCGTGGCCGCAGCGCTAGACGCCGCGGAATCGCTTGGCCCGCTGCGCATCGTGGTCAACTGCGCCGGGGTGGTCAACGCCGTCAAGACCCTAGGCCGGGACGGCGTTTTCCCAATCGATGAGTTCACCAAGGTGATCCAGATCAACCTGGTGGGCACGTTCAACGTGATTCGGCTGGCCGCCGAACGGATGGCCCAGACCGAACTGCTCGGCGAGGAGCGCGGCGTCATCGTCAACACCGCGTCGGTGGCAGCGTTCGACGGACAAATAGGGCAGGCCGCCTACTCGGCGTCGAAGGGCGGGGTGGTCGGTATGACGTTGCCGATCGCCAGAGACCTGGCGAGCATGGCCATCCGCGTTGTCACCATTGCACCCGGCCTGTTCAAGACGCCCATGCTGGCGTCGCTGCCCGAACAAGCGCAAAAGTCGCTGGGCGCTGCGGTGCCGCATCCGAGCAGACTCGGCGACCCCGACGAGTACGCCGCACTGGCCGTCCACATCGTCGAGAACCCCATGCTCAACGGCGAAGTCATTCGCCTCGACGGCGCGATCCGGATGGCGCCGCGATGAACGTTTCCGAGAAGAGCCAAGGAGAACCGATGCCTGCGCACGCTATCGCCCGATGGCTCGAGTTCATGGAGCAAGGAAAGACAGACGTCCTCGACAATTTGCTCGCCCCAGATGCTGTCTTCTACTCCCCAGCTGTATTCGCCCCGCAAGAGGGCCGGGCGAAGGTAGCCGGATACTTGTGCGCCGCAGAACTCATGTTCTGCGACGCCGACTTCCGCTATGTCGCGCAGTGGTTCGACGATCGCTCAGCCGTTCTGGAATTCACCGCGAAGCTCGAAGGCGTGCATATCGGCGAGTTGTTAGCGCGGGACGAACGGCAATGAAGGTCTTCTCGCTGCTCGACAGGCCATCCGGGACAGCTAGTCCAACTGTGGAGCATCGAACGCCGCAGATTAGTAAGGAGACAACGAATGCAAATCTCAGCCGCGGTGGTGCCAGAAGTGGGCGCGCCGTTCACTCTCACCGAGGTCGAACTTCAAGACCCAGCACCTGATGAGGTGCTGATCGAGATCGCCGGAGCCGGCATCTGTCACACCGACATCGCTGTGCAGCATGGGCAATTGCCGTTCCCGCTGCCCGGCATCCTGGGCCATGAGGGCAGTGGAACCGTGGTGCAGGTCGGCGCCGACGTGAAGTCGCTCGCCGTCGGTGATCAGGTCGCAGTCAGCTTTAACAGCTGCGGCGCATGCCCCACTTGCGCGACAGGTGAACCCGCCTATTGTCACGACTTTCTCGCATACAACTTCGGCGGAGTGCGCCCCGACGGATCCTCCGGGTTAGCCTCTGCCGGAACAACATTGGGGGCCAACTTCTTCGGCCAGTCATCGTTGGCGACGCACGCGCTGGCTCACGAACGAAACGTGGTGAAGCTACCATCGGGTACCCCGGTCGAACTCGTGGGACCGCTCGGATGCGGCATCCAGACCGGGGCCGGCGCAGTGATGAATTCGCTTGACGTCCAACCCGGATCGACGGTGGTAGTCGCCGGCGCGGGGGCGGTCGGCCTGTCTGCGGTGCTGGCGGCGGTGGTGCGCGAGGCGACGTCCATCATCGCAATCGATCTGCACGAGAGCAGGCGGAAGCTGGCCATCGATCTCGGCGCCACCCATGCTATCGACCCGAACGCTGGCCCTCTGGCCGACCAGATTAGAGAGATCTCACCGGCGGGCGCCGGTTACGCGATTGACACTACGGCGGTGCCGCCCGTCACCGAGCAGCTGCTTGCCTGCCTTGGCGTGCGGGGCAAGCTGGGGTTGCTGGGCGTGCCTGCCAGTCCGGAGGCCGTCTTTTCGGTTGGGCTATTTGAGCCACCCCTGCTCGGCCTCACTATCCGAGGCATCATCGAAGGCGACGCCGACCCGCAGGTCTTCATCCCCTACCTGCTCGATCTGCATCGTCAGGGCAAGTTCCCGTTCGACAAGCTGATCACCACGATGCCGCTGGCCCAGATCAACGAGGCGGTGCAGGCACAGCACCGCGGCGAGATCCTCAAAGCCGTGCTGACTCCGTGATTAGAGTTGCGCAATGACCGAATACGAGGCCATCGTCCTTGAGTCATCCGGGCCGATTGCCCGCATCACCTTGAATCGCCCCGATGCCGCTAACGCGATGAATGACACACTGCTCCGCGAGCTTGCTGATGCGGCCAAGCGCTGCGATCGCGGTGCCACCAAGGTTGTCGTCCTCACCGGTGCTGGACGATTCTTCAGCGACGGCGGAGATCTCAGGGCGATGGCATCGTCATCGAGCACGTCATCGAGCACGCCCGGCGACTACGTCAAGGCGATGGCCGACGACCTGCACCGCGCCATCTCCACGTTCGCCCGGATGGACGCGGTACTGATCACCGCCGTCAACGGGGTTGCGGCTGGAGCCGGTTTCAGTCTGGCGGTGACGGGCGACCTGGTGCTTGCGGCAGAGTCGGCGTCGTTCACGATGGCTTACACCACAGCCGGTTTGAGCCCCGACGGCAGCTCGTCGTTCTATCTGCCCCGGCTCATCGGCGTCCGCAGGACGCAGGAGTTGATGTTGACCAATCGAGCACTGTCCGCGGCTGAGGCGTTGGCGTGGGGCTTGGTGACGGAAGTCGCCGAGGGTACGGAGCTGGCTGCCCGCACGGATGCGCTCGCGGAGAAGGTCGCTTCTGGCGCAAGGCAATCCGCGTCAGCGGTGAAGAAGCTGGTGTTGATGTCGTTCAAAAACGGCCTCGAGGAACAGATGGAGTTGGAGGGTCGGCTCATCGCCGAATGCGCCGATTCCCCCGACGGAAACGAGGGCATCAGCGCGTTTCTCGAAAAGCGCCGACCGCAGTTCGCACATTAAGCGCCGAGCGACTGGACCAAATCTCCACGCAAGGAAACCGGCTGCAGCTGCTGTCGGGTCGAGACCTGACCCGCACACTGCCAGGAGCAGCCAGAATCTTTGATCAGGTACGACGCTGACGTTTCCGCTGTGTGGGGCTGCGGTTGAGGGAGGAGTTGTTGTCGCCGTTGTCGTCAAAATTGTCGTCAATTCGGCGGAGCCCGCCCGGATGCCGCTGCGGTGTGCAACGCGTTGACGGCTACGGCCCTAGCGCCGAGATCGGCAGGACGTGAACCCCGTCGGTTCGTTTCCCACCACCGCCGGTCGCAGTCACGACGACGAGAGCAGACGGGCTGCCATGCTTCGAGGCATCCACGTTGGTCGCGAAGTGTAGGAGGCCCTTCGCCGCGCTGTCGATGACGTTTTGATCGCCCGTCAGCTTCACCTCGAATGCGGCCCAACCGTCCGGTGTCTCGACGATCGCGTCGACTTCCTTACGACCGTGAGACTCGCGCCAGGAGTACACCGCGCCGCCGAGCGGTTGCGCATA
>NZ_UPHQ01000339.1 GCF_900566055.1 Mycobacterium innocens | reverse complement strand
CCGTAGTTCCCCCTGGTTTGGCGATGAATGGGCTGTGAGCTGGGGTTTTGTGTTGTGTGCATGATTACGTGTAGCCCAGGTGGTGGGTGAGGTCGAGTAGTTCAAAGGCACGGTGCTGTAGTGCTGTGGGTGTGGTGAACTTGGTGAACGTTGGCATGTCGTGGGCGGGCTGGATGTGGTTGGCGCAGAGGGTGGCTAGGTCGGCGAGCAGGCTGGTGAAGCTGTGCACGGGGGTGTCGTCGGTGGTGCGTTTGCGGGTGGCTTTGGCCAGGGCGGCATCAGAGCGTTGTGCGGCGGCAACGGGATTGGTGCGTTTGGCGGCAGCTGCGGGTTTGTCGTGGTCACGAAACAGCAGGGGGGCCAGGGCTTGTTTCATGTGCCAGCTGATGTAGTAGGACAGCATGCGTAGGAACATGTGGGCGCGGACCCGGTCGGCCAGGTGGTGGCGGATGGGGCGGACGTCAAGTTCGCTGTTGAGTGTGCGGAAGAAGCGTTCGACGTCTTCGAGTCCCTTGTAGCGCAACACCACATCGTCATGGCCCAGGGCGGACTTGGGCAGGTTGGTACGCAGCACGTAGATGCCGTCGAGAGCGGCTTCGGCGGTGATGGCGTCGTCGTTGCGGGCGAAGGTGAATGAGTCGTCGGTGATGGTGATGTGGAAGTGTTTGGCCATCTTGTAGTGGTTGATCACCTTGCCCACTCGTAGCGCGATCTGGTCTTGACCGCGCAACGGCCGGCGGGTTCGGTTGGTGGCGTCGGTGATGGCGGTGAGTTGTTTTTCGGTGGCGGCCAACAGGTCTTGACGTTTTCGGGTGCGCTTTTCAGCTAGAGCGGGGTTGTGGCAGCAGACCAGGCGTTCACTGGGATAGTCCGGGGAGTCGATCTCGAACAGGTCTTGTTCGTCGAACAAGCTCAGCTGCAACGCCTCAGCTTCGACGAGGGCCTTGATCTGCGGGGCGCGCAGCGCGGTGATCCAGTCCAGGCCGGCGGGGCGCAGTTCCTCGGTGATGCGCGCGCTGGTGATCATGCCGCGATCGCCGACCAAGGCCACCCGGGCCAGTCCGAACCGGTTTTTCAGCGTGGTGATCTGGGCGGTCAACGTTTTCGGGTCAGCGGTGTTGCCGTCGAACACTTCGATGGCCACTGGTATCCCGGCGGTGGTGGCCAGCAGCCCGTAGACGATCTGCAAACGTCCTTTGACCCCGTCACGGGCGTGTCCGATCTTGCCCAGTGGGCAGGTGCGGCCCTCAAAGGCCGCCGACGACACGTCGTAGAGCACCAGGGTGCCCTCAGTCAAATGCCGTGCGGCCAGCTGGGTTTCGATGCCATCTTTGCGGGCCAGCGCCCAGTCCATCGCCGCGTACAGGTCGTCCTCATCGGCCCCGGTGACCCCCAGCACCTCGCCCAGTGAGCTGGTCGCGGTCTCGGTGCGCAAACCGCGTGCGGTGGCCAGCTTGGATTGCGGGGCGATGACCTGGGCCACCAGCATCGCCATCACCAGGTCCCGCGACCGCGATGGTGCCGCGTCGATGAGGTCTTCGACGCCCAACGCCCGGGCAGTGCCCAACACTGCAGCCACGTGCCCATGCGGCAGGCTGCGGGAGATCTCGAACGCTTCGGCCAGATCCTGCTCTGCCGGCAGGCCTTTGAGGGCGCGCTGTAGTTTCTCCACCTTGCACTCGGGCCAGCGGGACAAGTTGGCCAGGGTGCGCGTTCTCACTTTGCCGTCTACGCGGTAGGACTCCCGCAACAGCACTGCAGGCGGTGACCCACGGTTCGGAACCCGCGTCACGTACATGACTAATGTATATCACTTCGACCATGTCGAATACATTATCTGGCAACTGAACACGCCGACACTGATACGATAATACATGACTACTTCACCCGCATCGCATGACCGTAAAACACCTGCTCACGAACAACATTGAGAATTCGAAGCCCACTCAATAGGGGGAACTACGG
>NZ_UPHQ01000013.1 GCF_900566055.1 Mycobacterium innocens | reverse complement strand
GCTACAAGCCCTCGTCGCCGCGTTCGCCGCCGACAAGGCCATCGTCGACGAATCCTCCACCCGCACCGCTGTTGCCGAAGTCACGGCGGACTGAACACCACACCGACACCCCGAACACCACCGACCCCGCCGGACATCCACCGGCGGGGTCGTTTCACACCCGCACATCCTCACGATCAACGCCGCCATCATCCTCATCGTGAATGCCGGTCAACACCGGCTGGGCATCGGCTACACCGCTCTAGACAACGGGTTCCGCGACTGCGAGGACCCCGCCGCGCTGCAGCGCATCTGCGACCGACTGGGGTCGGGCGCGGTGAAAAGCTTCTTTTGGCGCTGGCAAAAGCTGTTGCCATCGCCGTTCACCCGCGATGACTTGCGTGCGGGCTACGTCTACGAGCTGGCGTTTCGCCAATTCGAGGTTTCTGATACCCGGGTGTTCGACCGGCCCGCGGCCGGGCGATCGTTTTTCGAACAGCTCATCCGTGACCACCTCGACATCGGGCGCCCGGAGAAGGTGTCGCTGATCTTCGACCGGCGCATCAGCTCGCGCACGCCGGGCACCTGGCACACCCAAGTGATCACCAAGGGTGTGGATCCGCAGATCAGCTGCTACTACAAGTCGAGTCGGATCAAGCAGTACTTCAATTGCGACGCGAGGTCGCACGCGGTGAGTGACTACGTCGATTGGAGGGTCAGCCGATGTTGACGACGTAGTCCGGGTCAGTGTCCGGGACCTGTCCCCACCGCAACGTGCGTGATTGCTGCCTCCAGCGGCGGTCGGGTGCGAAGCTCGCGGGAAAGCCCAAGGGTCCTCGCTCCGTCCGGGGTCCACAGGTCGGGGGAAGGCTGGGCATGGGGTGAATGCCAGTGAACCCTCGCTGATGCCTCGTTAATTGCACATCCTGGGACGGTTTGTGATGCCGGGATGACAGGGACCGGCCGTTGAACGGCGGCAGGCGGCGGCCAAGGATTGAGCGCAGCCGTGTGGACACCGCCGTCCCCGGGGTACAGAGGGCACCCAACCCCAGCCGGGTCTCATGCGTGCGGAACACGGAAACCCCGTCAGGGTCCGCCATCCCTTCCGGGGGTTGGCGGTAAGCCGGAGGTAACGAAGGCCCAACTCCCGGAAGGGCACAGGATGCCCAAGAAGCGAATGCCGGCAGCCGAAAGGCGGCAGGAAAGCGAAATGAGGTTGATCGGCCCTCCGCCGATCGTTTCGTATAACTGGCCGGATACCGGGCCATGTGCCCGGGCGTGAAAACGCGCCCACATGGGCAGGCGAGCCTTTGAAGACCAATCGGCCGGAACGGCTGGTACCGAAGGACAAGTTAGACATGACAGGGCATGTGTTCGCGGTTGCAATGGCGCGCCTTGGAGTGAACGGACCCGAGGACCAGCGCCTTAAGCAGGACGTCGGTGAGTGGGAGACCATCGACTGGCGGTCCTGCGAGGAGCAGGTACGGCGGTTGCGGCAGCGGATCTTCAAGGCGACGCAGGAAGGTGACTGGCCCAGGGTCAGAAGCCTGCAGAAGCTGATGTTGGGTTCCCGGTCGAACACGTTGGTGAGCGTGCGGCAGGTGACGCAGCGCAATGCTGGGCGCGAGACGGCGGGGATCGACGGGGAGGTCGCGTTGACCTCCGAGGCGAGGGCGGATGTGGCGGTGCGCGTGCACGACAGCATCCGAACCTGGACGCCTTCCGCTGTCAAGCGCGTGTACATTCCGAAGGCATCAAACCGTGCGAAGCTGCGTCCTTTGGGCATTCCCGTGCTTATGGATCAGTGCCATCAGGCACGGGTCCGTAACGCGCTGGAACCCGAGTGGGAGGCCCGGTTCGAACCCCGCTCGTACGGGTTTCGGCCGGGCCGCAGCTGCCAAGACGCGATCGGCGCGATCTATACGACCTGCAAAGGCCCTCGGGCAAAGCGGGTTTGGGCGCTGGACGCGGACTTGGCCGCGGCGTTCGACAGAATCGACCACGACCACCTACTCGCCGCGATCGGGCCGTTCCCAGCCAGGGAGGTGATCCGAGGTTGGTTGAAGGCGGGCGTGTTCGAGCCCGGCAAAGGGTCTGCCAGCGTGCCGAACCTTGTTGCTCGACTCCGGGATTCACGCTCGAGCCACCTCGGGCCGCAAGCAAGGACGCTGCTGACCTAGCCAGCCCGCTCAGGGTTGTCTGGTTCCGGCAGTCACATCTTTCACAGTGATCTCTGGCCGGCCCGGTGCACAATTTGCCCGCCTAATCGCGACAAATAATGGCGCGCCGCGCGCGCAACGAATTGTCGCTCAAAGGCGGGCAAAACGAGACACCTCGAACCCGCGGAGACCGATGTGGCTGATGGGAAAGTCGCAGTTGCGTCCTGCGACTCGGGGCATCAGATCAGCGTCGTCCTCGTCGCCTGCAGCAGTGCGATCTCTGACTCGGACGCCGCCCGGCAGGCCGCGTGGGCATTGAGCAGATCGTCGCGACCACCCCGCCGCGGAACCGGCCGTCGACCGACGCATCCTCCGAAAACCCCGAGCCCGAGGTGCTGAATCGCTACGCGCAGCTGTGCGACCCAAAGGTCGTGACACCACCAACAGCCGATCGCCGAGCCTAATCGCCGGTGCGCTCGAATGTTTCGTCGAACTCGACGCTGAGGGTGCACGACTTGATCTGTTGATGGTGACCGTGCGCGGTGAGCAGCATGATCGGATCCTGCGGCGGTTGCGGCAGGGCGAACTCCGCGGTGTCTTTGACCGGCGTCGTGCCGCCGCTGGCGCATGTCGCTTCCCGCTCGGTCGACAGGATCCAACTCCTGCTGCTGAACACCAGCGGCTTGGAGCCGTCCGGTGGCGCGTGGAAAAAGCTCATGCACCGCTCCCCGGTGCGCAGACAGTCGGTGCGGACGGCCCAGTCATATTGCTTGGGTGTCGCGCCGTTGGCCCATTTGACCGTGTCGTGGTAGCGGCCATGCAGTGCCTCGGCCGGCGACACCACCCGCGGCGCCTGGCTCGCCGGATCCGACACCGCGGTGACGTCGACGTCTCCGGTCCGGGTGAAGGTCACCGCCTTCTTGATCGCGCAGCCGTTGGCGCTGGTCTTGCTGAATTCGCCGGAAAGTGTGCCGTCGGGCCGCGGTTGCAGTATCAATACCACCCAGAATTCGGCGTTGACGTCCTGGCACGTGGCCGTGGTGAGACCCACCGCCAGCCAGTGTCCGCCGACGTCGTCGAGCACCATCGTCGGCAGCGAGGTGGTCTCGCCGCCCAGGCGTGCCGCCGTCGCCACGCAGCCGGTGGGGCGGCACACCGAGCGCACCCCCCAGGTGGTCGTCGAGGCCGTCGCACCCGGGATGGCTAGGCCGTCCAGGCCGGGGCCGGTGGCCGCGTCGTAGTCGCCCCGGTAGGTGCCGGTGAACGGACCGGCGCTGGGCACGGCGGCCGAAGGCGCCCCCGCCACCGCCGCGTTGCTCCGACCGTGGTTCCCGGATAGCTTCACGGCCGCCAAGACTCCGGCCGCGCTGAGCACCGCGACGGCCGCCAGCGCGGCAACCAGGACCCGAGTGCGCCGTACCGGCCGCTTGCCGACCTGCCGCGGGGACGGCGGCACCGGGGCCGCACGCGTCGGCGCCAATTGGGTGTCCTGGTGGTTTTGCCCTTGAAGGGGCGCCGGCGCGCAACGGGAGTCCAGGTGCTCGGTGAAGTCGCGGCAGTGGGCAAACCGCTCGGCCGGCTTCTTGGCCATCGCCCTGGCGAACGCCGGGTCCAGGGCTGCCAGTTCCGGGCGGCGCTCGCCGATCGGTGGCGGCGGGGCCATCACATGTTTGGTGATGACGGCCGCGGCGCTGGGCGACTGGTAGGGCTGGGTGCCGGTGAGCATGTGGAAAGCGGTGCAGGCCAACGCGTATTGATCCGCTCGCCCGTCGATCGGCTCCCCCATCAGCTGCTCGGGCGCGGCATAGGCGACCGTGCCGATCGCGAAGTTGGTGGCGGTCAGACCCGCGGTGTCGTCGACTGGCCGGGCAATGCCGAAGTCGGCCAGGAACACCCGTTGGGTCTCCGACCCGGGATCGGCGATCAGGATGTTGGCCGGTTTGACGTCCCGATGCAGCAGACCGCGCTGGTGTGCGTAATCCAGTGCTGACCCCACCGCGGTGATGATCGGCACCGCCAGATCCAGCGCCATGCCGCCGGGATAGCGTTCGCCCAACAGTTTGGCCGCATCGGTGCCGGCGACGAAGTCCATGGAAATCCAGAACTGGCCGCCGGACTCGCCACGGTCATGGATGCCGAGAATGTTGGGATGCCACAGGCTGGCGGCGATGTCGGCCTCGCGGACGAACCTGGCCCGGTACTGCGCGTCGGCGGTGAGCTCAGCCGAGAGCACCTTGAGCGCGTCGCGGCGCGGCAACCGCGGATGCTGCGCCAGGTATACCGTGCCCATCGCGCCCGCGCCCAACACCCGCAGGATGGTGTATCCCGCGAACACCTCGCCAACCGCGAGCGGCATTCGCACATGGTAGGTCGGCGTTTTCGGTCACCGAGGTCAATTCGGGGGAAGCGGACGAAATACCGGCAATGCCCGATACTTGGCGCTGAAGCTGGCCTTGTCGTATTCCTCGCCGACTTCGCCGTCATGAGCGACGACGGTGGGCCCGTCGACGGCGGCGAAGCTGAACTCCGGCACTTGCAGTTCGTGGTAGAGCGGGCTGCGCTGCAGACGGCCCAGCGCCAGCGCGCCCAGAATCCGCACGGTCGCCAGCCGCCGGCCGGTTTCCAGAATGCGGACGTCGATCAGGCCGTCATCCATGCGGGTACGCCGCGCCGGGGCGAACCCGGTGGGCAGATACACCGAGTTGCCCAGGAAGAACAACGACGTGTGCACGGTCTTGTTGTCGTAGCGGATGCGCACGGGCTGGTCGTTGCGCAGCGTGTGCAACGTGGCATAGATGCTGGCCAGCGGCTTGCCGATGCGTCTTTCCAGCTTTTCGCGCTGCTGGACGAAAGTGGGGTACGCGCCGATGCTGGCATTGTTGACCACCATCCGGCTTTCGTTCAGGCACACCAGGTCGACGCAGGCCACGCTGCCGGCCCGGATCGCGTCGACGGCCTTGCCCACTGTGTCGCACCCGATGTCCTTGGCGAAATGGTTGAACGTCCCGGCCGGAAACACCGCCAGCGGGAGCCCGGCATCGTAGGCGACCGCCGCGGCGGTGGACACCGTGCCGTCTCCCCCGCCGACCGCGAGCACCTCGGCGCGGCCGGCCGCGGCACGCAGGACCTGTTCCGGGTCGTCGTCGGGACCCAGCTCGACGATCTGGGCCCGCGGTAGCTCGGAACGTATCTCGTCGAGCGCCCGGGCACCGTTACCGCCGCCCGATGCCGGGTTGATGACCAGGACGACTCCGGCGCCGTCGGGTCGTGGCGGGGTCTGCACCCGCAGCGGTTCGGTAGTCGGCAACGTCGTCTCGACGATCGGTGGCACCAGCCGCCCGCCCAGCACGGCGATGCCGGCGCCGATGCCGAAACCGGCAAGCACATCGCCCGGGTAATGCGCTCCAGTCGCCACCCGGGACAAACCCACCAGGCCGGCCAGCAATGCCAGGGCGAACCCCAGCGGTGGATTCTCCAGCCCGACCCCGACGGCGAACGCGGCCGCACTGGCCGAATGCCCGGACGGCAGTGAATTGGATGTGGGGCGCCGACGCACTCGTCGGACCAGCGGTACCGAGTCGTCGAAGGGACGCGGGCGCCTACGGATTCGCTTGGCGACCTGGTTGGTCACCAAGCTGGTGACCCCCAGCGTCACGACGCCGCGTACCGCGCCGCGCTGCGCCGCAGGCTTTTTCGTGGCGAGCAGGCCCGCAGCGATGGCGAACCACAACTTGGAGTGATCGGCCGCGCGGGTCAGCGGCGGCATCACCGAGTCGAGCAGCGGAGTCTGCGCCTCGGCGATCACCCCGAACAGTTCCCGATCGAGGCTGCCCAGGCCCCGGGTGATCGCTGTGATACTTCGCGCGCGTTGCCGGGGCCACCTGTTCACTCAACCCACCCTAACGCCGGTCACCGCAACCGAATCGGGTCGTTGGGATGCGGGCTCAGCGGCGTGGTCTCGATGGTCATCCATCCCGACAGCGGCAGCGATTCCAGGATGGCCATCAGCTCGCCGGGATCACGGGCCCGCCACAGACCCACCATGCACGGGCCGTCCGGCCCGTCGGGCAGAGTCCAGAGCCGCACCAGGTGTCCAGCCTCGGCCAGGTCACGGGCGCGGCGGGCCTGGCGCGCCGAGGCGTCGTCGAGGACGTGCGCCGCCGTGCCCGGCGGCACCGTGACGGTCATGGCGATCAAGAACTCCGGCCCCTTACCGGGCCGCGGAGTTATCCCCGCGCCCGGCGGGTCGTCGGGATGGCAGCCGAGCGCGCGGACCTCGTCGGTGCGCCAAATCCGCAGTGGCATCGAGGCGAGCAGCTGCTCCAGACACTCGTCGTCGGCGGCGGCGAAAAGCCCTAGCGTGCGCCATTCGCCGGGCCGAACCGGTGGGCGCCACAGCCGAAGCAGGCTTTCCCGGGCCGCGAGCTCGCGGGCGTGCGCGGCCTCACGAGCGCGGACGTCGTTGACCTCGTCGGCGGACGTGCCCTCGGGAACACGGGTGGTCATCGTGACCAGAAATTCCATGCTGTCTCCCGGGCAGGCCGTGCCGAGGGCTATTCGGGGTGACCCCGGAGCTTGGTGCCTAGAAGACGCGGACCCAGTCGACGAGCATCTCCTGCGGGTAGGTGCCGCCCGCCGGATCGCCGCCACCGGAACCACCGACGGCGAGATTGAGAACCGGGAACATCGTGTAGTCGGGGTCGTTGAACGGCCATTCACGGAAGGGCTCGTCCAAATTCTCGATACCGGTTGCCGCGACAGTGAAGTACGGCTGCATCCCGTCGGCATAGTCCAGCCAGAAATACATGCCGCTCGGATTCCACGTGACCCGCCAGTTGTGCCAGCCGCTGTCCACACCAATTGGGCACGTCTCGAATGCCGTCCCGTCCGGGTTCGCGTGCACCGTGGTTCCCGACGGCCAGGTGCCGTTGCCGTACCACTCGATCAGGTCGACCTCGCCGCTGCGGCCGGGATCGTCGTTGGACAGCCACCAGGCAGGCCACATACCGGGCGCCAGGCAGTTGAACTTGATCCGGGCTTCCCAGGTGGTTCCGATGCCGCCCCGCCACAGGCCATGGACCAAGCCGCCGAAGTATTCGTTGCCGTCCCGGGTGGCGCGCAACACCAGGTTGGAGTTGCCGTCCAGGAACACGTTCTGGCGGCTGTCGCGGTACTGTCCCCAAAATTGGGGCTGGTCGAACCCGACGGGGTTCTTGATCGGCGTCCGGTGGCTCGACACCGCCCACTTCGACGGATTGGGAGCCGAGCCGGCCGGGCCGTCGAACTCGTCGTGAAAGAGGAAGCCACCGGTTGCCCCCGCGGCCGGGGCCAACGGCGTCGGGCTCGCCGGAGGGGACGGGGCGGCCAAGGCTGTGGGGGCCGGTATCGCGGCCGCCAGCGCGCCGAATCCGGCCATCATCATCAGTCGGCGACGGTCAATCTCGGGCATAAGCATGGGACGATAGCAGCTCACTTTGCGCCGCGCCGACTCTGGGGCGACCACTCTTCGCTTCGTGTCCAGGCCGGCGCGGTCGTCGACATCGTGCGAGAAGCGCAAGCGTCACAAGCGCTCTCGCGTACTGTCAGGACTAACTGGGTTCGCTGATCTTGACCAGCGTCTTGCCGATGTTGGCCCCGGTGAACAGCCCGTTGAGGGCGTCGACGCACGACTCGATGCCGTCGAAAATGGTCTGCCGGTGTTTGAGCCGCCCCTCGGCCTCCCACTGGCGCAGGTGGGCGAAAGCCTCGTCGAAGCGGCCCCACTGCTCGAGAGTGTTGAACCCCTGCATGAGCGCGCTCTTGGACAGCAGGTTGACGTAATTGGCCGGACCCGGGTGCTCGCCGGTCAGGTAACTGGAGATGACACCGCACAGCACCACCCGCGCCTTGTGGGCGAGCCGGCCCAGCACCGCGTCGAGGATGGGGCCGCCGACGTTGTCGAAGTAGACGTCGACGCGCTGGGGGCAGTGCGCTTTGAGGGCGGCGGGCAGATCCTCGTTCTTGTAGTCGATGCACGCGTCGAATCCGAAGTCTTCGACCACCGCCCGACACTTCTGCGGCCCGCCGGCGATGCCCACCACCCGGGCTCCGGCGATCTTGGCGATCTGCCCGGCCACCGATCCGGTGGCGCCCGCCGCCGCCGACACCACCACCGTTTCGCCCGGCTTTGGCCGGCCGATGTCCGCCATCCCGAAGTAGGCGGTGGCCCCGGTCGGGCCGTACACCGACATGATCGCCAGCTGGTCACTCTCCCCCGGGATGGATGTGCTGAACACGTCGTCGCGAATGATCACAAACTCCTGGAAGCCGGTCAGGGTGGTTACGACGTCACCGACAGCGTAAGCGTCGCAACGTGTTTCGACGACCTCGCCGATTCCTGCCGCCCGGATGACTTCGCCCAGCCGCACCGGCGGAAGATAGCCGGGCTGGTCGTCCAGCCAGGTTCGGGCGGCCGCGTCGATCCCCACATAGGTGGTGCGCAGCAGCGCCTCGCCCGGCGCGGGCTGGGGTGCCGGTGAAGTGATCAGCTCGGTGTCATCGGGTTGGACCAGCCCGGTGGGGCGGCGACGCAACACGATCTGGCGGTTGGTCAAGTCCGGCACGATGTCGAGCTTATTCGGGCCTATTCGGCAAGATCCCGTTATGGGAGCATCTGTGCATGAATCGAGAGGACGACCCAGAAGCCCGGATCCGCCAGCTCGAGCAACCGCTGGCCGACGCGGCGCGCGCGTCGGAGCTGGGGAGTTCGCAGCCACCCGGCGGCTCCGCATACCAGGGGTACCCGCCGCCGGGCCCGGTGCCGCCGCCACCGCCGATGCCGCCTCCGTACGGCTCGACGTATGGGTCCTATGACTCGTATGGCTATCAGTCGCCGTTCCCGGGGGCCACACCGCGATCGTCGTCGGGCAACCGCCTGTTCTGGATTTTGGCCGCGGTCTTCGTCGTCGGGATCCTGGTCGTGGTCGGTGGCATCGTCGCCTTTGCGGGAAGCCACATTTCGCGCACGTTGTCCACCCTGACCCCCACCTTCCCGACGATCAGCAGCCCAGCCGGGACCGTGGCGCCGCCGTCGGGAAGCAAGACTCAGACACCGACGGCCGGTCCGTCGACGTCACCCGCGCCGCCGCCGGGCGGCAATCTCAGTGTCAGCGGCCTCCACGAGAACAAGACACTCGCCTGCAACGACAGCGTCGTCGAAATCAGCGGAATGTCCAACACGGTCGTCATCACCGGCCGTTGCGCAAGCCTGACCGTCTCGGGCATCGAGAACACCGTCACCGTCGACGCCGTCGACACCATCGAGGCCTCCGGCATCAACAACAAGGTCACGTATCACTCGGGCTCACCGAAGGTCAGCAAGTCCGGCAGCGGGAACGTCGTCCAGCAGGGCTGAGGGGCTGCCAGCTGTTGCGGGTTGAGTGGTCGGTAGTTGTCAGTGGTGTGCGGTAGGAACAAAGGTATGAATCTGGCGGCGTGGGCTGAGCGCAATGGTGTTGCGCGGGTGACTGCGTATCGCTGGTTTCGCGCTGGTCT
>NZ_UPHQ01000020.1 GCF_900566055.1 Mycobacterium innocens | reverse complement strand
AAACCTCACGCAGAACCAATGATCCAGCCAAACTGCGACCGCTCACGCACCTGACAACAGCCATCGCCCCCTCACAAACCGCCCCACCGCCAAGCCAAATCGCACGCCTGTGCGATACTGCCACCCACCTCACACCGGCTCGCTTATTTGAGGGCTAGACCAGCGTCGCGGTGACATATCGGGGGGTGATCGCCACGTCACGGGGCCGGACACTCCAGCGGCCCGGCATTCCCATCGCGGCGAACAGCTCGACGACGTCGCGTTCCACCGTCTCCCAGCCGTTGGATGCCAACCATTCCGGCAGATAACGGTATTCACCCGGATACGTCAGCGCGGCCAGGTCCACGTCCAGGCCGAACTTTCGCCAGCGGTCGACGAAAGCCCGTCCCGCCTTCTGCTGCAACGGTGTCCAGGTGGGCATGTGATCGGCGGCGAACCGGCTGCCGACCGCACTCACCGCGGTGACGTCTTTCAGCAACCGCTCCTGCCCGCCGGGCGGTAGGTAGCCCACGAGCAGGTTCTCGGCAATCCACACCGTGGGCTGGTCCGCGTCGAAACCGACCCGCCACAAGGCCGCCAGCCAATCCTGACGAAGGTCGATGCCGACCGCACGGCGGTGCGCGGTCGACTTGGCGCCCAGCTCGTGCAACAAGCCGGTCTTGAATTCGATCACTCGGGGCTGGTCTATCTCGTACACCGTTGTTCCCGGTGGCCACCACAGCCGGTATGGCCGGGCGTCCAGGCCCGACCCCAGGATCACCGCCTGACGAATCCCCGCCCGGCCCGCGTCGGCAAGGAAACCGTCGAGGAACCGGGTGTGCGTCACCAGGATGTCGATGAGCCCGGCCGTTGTCCGGTTGTCGGCCTGGTCGGCCTCGCCCAGATCTCCGTCGATAATCCGGGTGAAGTACGGCACTCCCGCGGCGCGAACCAACGGTTCGGCGAACGGGTCGTTGAGCAACCCGGCGCCAGCGGCGACGGCCCTGGCGGTGGCGCCGAAGGTGGCGGTTACCCCGACGCCGGTGGCCGCGTCCCAGTCGTCGTCATCGGTGCGTACCATCGCGCCTCACCTTGCAGAGCCTCGTCAAGCCTCGTCAAGCATCGTCAACGGCGGCGCAGCATCAGCCCGGCGGCCGCACGCCAACCGAGCAACAACACGCCGGTGACCGCCGAGGCGACCACGACGAAACTCACCGCCACACCGGCCGAACTGGCCTTGCGCAATACCATGCCGACCGCGATGGTGCCGATCCACACCATCACCCCGGTGGGTATCACGCTGGTGGGCCGTCGCCAACCACGCGACACCAGCCATCCGGCAAGGGTTCCGCTGAGGAACGGCCATGCCGTCGCCGCGACGCCGCCGACACTGATGCCCTCGGCATGGCTGCGGCGCCCGAGAGTGCAGAAGATCAGGACGGCGACCACGTCGGTGGCCAACGAGCCCAGCCAGCAGAGCCGGTGCCGCGGTTGCATGCAGCGAGATTACCGGGCCGGGCAGGATGGGGTTCATGAGCACTGACCCACCGCCCGCCTTCGACCGCTACGACCCGCTCGGGCTGGATGCGTCGCTGTCCGCCGACGAGTTCGCGGTGCGCGACACCTACGCCGATTCTGCGCCGAGCACGTTGACACCGTTTGTCGCCGAGTGGTTCGAGGACGGCGACCTGCCGGTGGCCCGCGAACTGGCCAAGCAGTTCGGCCAACTCGGCCTGCTGGGAATGCATTTGCACGCCTACGGATGTGGGGGCTCGTCCGCGGTCCACTACGACCTGGCTTGCCTGGAACTGGAAGCCGCCACCAGCTGGTCCTCGGCCACGCCTTCACCGGCCTGGCGGCATTCCGCTGACCCGGTGCCGGCCCAGGCAGGTGGCCCGATGGTTCAGCCGGGGCCTCTTGTCGAATCTGGCCCACCCTGGGCGCCGGGACAGTAGATGATGGGCTTATGTCACACCGGATCGTTGTCGCCGTCGCTGTGTTCGGGCTGTCCGTGAGCACCCTGGCCGTAACCTCCACGGCCTCCGCCGACCCCACCGTCACACTGCCGCCGATGACCTCCACCGGCAGCGGACCGAACATCGGTGGCGCCGACGCAGCGCCGGGCATTTCGCAGCAACTGACCAGCCTCGCCAACCCGAACGTCCAAGAGGTCGACGGCTCGGACGCGGCTCAATTCATCACCGCGGCCGCCGCGGTGACCAACCCGCAGCTGGCCGCCCCCTTCGTGCTGCTGCGCCGCGCGTTGGCCTGCCAGAGCAACGGCGCGGGGTCGGGCTCCCCGTTCGGGGCACGCGCCTACCGACGCGCCGACGGGCAATGGGGAGGCGCGATGTTGGTCACGGCCAAGAGCACCACGCCCAACGTCGACGCGTTGGTCAGCTGCGTCAAGACCAATTGGCGCCGGTCGACGGCGGGCGGCGAAAACGCCATGTGCAACAACGGCTGGACTACCCCAACCGACGGCGATCTGCGTCGCACCGAGGTCTACTACATCTTGCTCGCCGGCACAGCCGCGGATTTCTGCACCGGACTCAACGCCAGATACGCGGACAACGCAAGCAGCTGGCCGTGAGCTAGATTTCGTCGCCCGGTCCGTCGCGACGCACGGGGCCCGGCGGGCTCATCCGCCGAACAGCGGGCGCGGCATCACCGGGGGGAGCTCGTCGGCTACTGCTTCCCACGCTGCCGCAGCAAGCAGCAGCGACCCGGCTCCAGGGCCGGTATACATTTTTGCCGAAGGGGCTTCGGGTGGCATTGTACCGAAATCTATTTCGCTTGACCCCCAACTGAATTAGCTCTACGCGCACTGCACTGAATGTCAGATGCGGGGCCGCGCAGCAGCTTTGACGCCTGAGGCGACGGCGAGAATGCCGATCACAAAGGATCAGCGGTGAGCGCGTTCGAGGCGGCGCGTGTGAGCCGGCCGTCGCCAGCTTGCTGGGACAAAGCGATGCCGGCAGCGTCGCAACGCTGTGCGTGCTTCCCGTTGACCACCAACTGATCGGTCGGCGTCGCGAGGCGCGACTGTGATAGGTGGGCCGGGCAAAAATCCCATCGCGGCAACCCGCAATGACCGCCTGCCACCCCGAGCAGCAACGCGGCCAGAGCCGCGATGAGCTCAGATCGGCCAAGCAGCCTCGAGACAGCGCCCGCCTGCCGGATGTCCACGGCAGCGGCCTATACCCCCTCCTGTACATTGCGACCGTTTTGCTCGTTTTGCCACTGTGCGGAGTGGCACCGAACTTCATGGCGACCGCACCCATCCGATAACGTCACGAAGCGAACGAGACTGGCCGGCAATAGGTTTGCTTCCAAACACGACGGGAAAGCAGACGCCGATGGTACTCGGCGCACGATGGGGCCCGGAAACAATCGACGTCAGCCCGGGCGAAGTCGTACGGTGTACATGCGCCGCAGTGACCCCGAGACTGTCGCAGAATGACGAAAACTGAAGGAGGACCATGACGCCCCCACCTAGCGAAGGCTCGTCCGTCGGCAGGCGCCATCACGTCGTCATCATCGGCAGCGGTTTCGGCGGGCTGACCGCGGCCAAGGCGCTCAAGCGGGCCGACGTCGACGTCACCCTCATCTCCAAGACGACCACCCACTTGTTCCAGCCGCTGCTGTACCAGGTGGCCACCGGAATCTTGTCCGAGGGTGACATCGCCCCGACCACCAGGCTGATCCTGCGCAACCAAAAGAACGTGCGGGTGTTGCTGGGTGAGATCATCGGCATGGACCTGAACGCGAAGACGGTCACGTCGAAATTGATGGACATGGAGACGGTCACGCCGTTCGACAGTCTCATCGTGGCGGCCGGTGCGCAGCAATCCTATTTCGGCAACGACGATTTCGCCATCTTCGCGCCCGGCATGAAGACCATCGACGATGCCCTGGAGCTGCGTGGCCGCATCCTGGGCGCGTTCGAGGCCGCCGAAGTGGCCACCGATCATGCCGAGCGCGAACGCCGGCTGACCTTCGTCGTGGTCGGGGCCGGCCCCACCGGCGTGGAACTCGCCGGGGAGATTGTCCAACTCGCCGAGCGCACCCTAGCCGGGGCATTTCGCACCATTACGCCCAGCGAGTGCCGGGTGATCCTGCTCGACGCCGCGTCCGCGGTACTGCCGCCGATGGGCCCGAAGTTGGGTCTCAAGGCGCAACGAAAGCTCGAGAAGATGGACGTCGAAGTCCAGCTGAACGCGATGGTGACCGCCGTGGATTACAAGGGCATCACGGTCAGGGACAAAGACGGCACCGAGCGCCGCATCGACTGCGCGTGCAAGGTGTGGGCGGCCGGCGTGCAGGCCAGCCCGCTGGGCAAGAGGGTGGCCGAACAGTCCGAGGGAACCGAAATCGACCGCGCCGGACGGGTGATCGTGGAACCCGACCTCACCGTCAAGGGGCACCCGTACGTCTTCGTGGTCGGTGATTTGATGTCGGTGCCCGGTGTGCCCGGGATGGCCCAGGGCGCGATCCAGGGGGCACGCTATGCCACCACGATCATCAAGCACGCGGTGAAAGGCCACGACGACCCGGCCAACCGCAAGCCATTCCACTATTTCAACAAGGGCAGCATGGCGCTCATCTCCCATTTCAGCGCGGTCACCAAGATCGGCAAGGTGGAATTCGCCGGCTTCTTCGCCTGGCTGGCGTGGCTGCTGCTGCATTTGCTGTATCTGGTGGGCCACCGCAATCGCATTGCCGCCGCGTTCTCCTGGGGGCTGGCCTTCCTGGGCCGTACGCGCGGGCAGATGGCCATCACCAGTCAAATGGTCTACGCCAGGCTGGCGATGCGCTATGTCCAGGCGCAGGCCGAACAAGGCGCCCTGGCCGCTGCCGAACAGGCCGAAAGGGCCGAACAGCGAGCGGTCGGTTAGGTTGCGACTCGGACGGCGCCGCCGCCGTCACTGCCTTGGCGGTGTCGGTGGGCCGGCGGACGTCACATGCGCCACGGAAGCTTCCGGGGGAGCCGGTGCACGATCTGCCCGCCTCACAGCGACAACCGAACTCGCCCAATGGATCTGTCGCTGGTAGCCGGGCACAACGGCCACCGATAACCGGTGACTGGCCGATTAGGAGCGCGGGTCGGTAACGGTCCACGCGGGTCCGGCACTGCCCAAACGGGGTCAGGTTTTCATTCTGCGCTGAGGGCGAGGAGATCGCAGTTGAATTCAGCAGTCCGCAGCGCTCTGGGCGCAGACTGGACGCCCTGGATGCAGACTCGCGCGTCGAGCGCCGGGAAAGGGCGGGTCAGTTGATCGCGAGGGCGGCCAGTCCGGTGACGCCGACGTGGCCGTGACGTTTGCGCAGGTTGTGGCAGGCTGCCAGCAGTAGCCATTCGCCGCGAGCCTGATCCAACCCGGAGGCAACAGCCGTTTGGCGTTTTGCAGGGTCTGCATTTGGCCGAATCACTGACCCTCGCTCCTAGCTCAACGCCCGGTCCAGATCGGCGATCAGGTCGTCGGTGCCTTCCAGCCCGACCGAGATGCGGACCACGCCGTCACCCAGGCCGATCGCGGCGCGGCCCTCCGGGCCCATCGCCCGGTGCGTCGTGGTAGCCGGATGCGTGACAAGCGATTTCGCGTCCCCGAGGTTATTGGAGATATCGATCAGCGCAAGCTTGTCGAGCACTTCGAACGCCCGTTGCTTGGCCGCACTCTCCGGAGCGTCCAGCGCGAAGGTGACGACGGTTCCGCCGCCGGACATTTGCCGCTTGGCCAGGTTGTACTGCGGATGTGACGGCAAGAAAGGGTAGCGCACCCAACTCACCGCGGGATGGGCTTCCAGGAACGCCGCGATCCGCAGCGCCGAGGAATTGCTGTACTCCACCCGAACCGCAAGTGTCTCAAGGCCTTTCAGCAGCACCCAGGCATTGAAAGCGCTCATCGCCGGTCCGGTGTGGCGCATCAGCTTCTGCACCGGGCCGTCGATGTACTCCTTGTCACCGAGGATGGCGCCGCCGAGCACCCGGCCCTGGCCGTCGATGTGCTTGGTGCCCGAGTACACCACCACATCGACCCCGAGCGGAAAGCCCTGCTGCAGCAATGGCGTGGCAAAAACGTTGTCCAGCACCACTTTTGCACCGGCAGCATGTGCCAGCTCGGTCACCGCGGCGATGTCCACCAGCGACTGCATGGGATTCGCCGGTGTCTCGAAGAACACTGCTCGGGTGGGCTTGGAGGGGTCGGCCAGCGCCTGCTCCCATTGCGAAAGGTCGTCGCCGTCGACGAAAACCGTCTCCACTCCCCAGCGCGGCAGGATCTCGTTGCACACCACAAAGCACGATCCGAACAGGCTGCGCGCGGCCACCAACCGATCCCCGGCCGCCAACAGCGCGCCCAGCGAGATGAACACCGCCGCCATGCCGCTGGCGGTGGCAAATGCCGCCGGCGCTCCCTCGATCAGCCGCAGCCGCTCCTCGAACATCGACACGGTCGGGTTGCCGTAGCGCGAGTACACGAAGTGGTCCAGTTCGCCGCTGAACGACTGCTCGGCCGTCGCCGCCGACTCGTAGACATAGCCGGACGTCAGATACATCGCCTCGGCGGTCTCGTCGAACGCCGAGCGCAACAGCCCGCCGCGCACTCCGATGGTGGCCTGGCTGACACCGTCGGGCAGCGGCTTGGGCGTGCGAACCGAACCTTCGCCGGTCATCGCCGCCACCCCGTCACCAGATCACCCCTGCCTCCAGGGCAATCCGATTGCCCGCCAACCGACCACACCACGATGGCCCTCGGCGTCGAGGTGCCCTTCGAAGCCGTCCAACACGTTATAGGCCGGCGTGATCCCGGCGCTGGTTGCGGCTTCGGCGGCACCGATGGAGCGTTGACCGGAGCGGCACAGGAAAACAACCGGCCACTCGCCCGGACCTTCCGCGGGCGTGATGGCATCCCGCAGTTCGGTAACGAAGTTCTGGTTGCGCGCGCCGTCGACGGTGTTCCACTCGATGTAGACGACGTCACGGCCAAGGCCGGACAAGTCGGGCACACCGACGAAATGCCACTCGGCGGCGGTCCGCACGTCCACCAACACAGCCTCAGGGTTGTCGCTGAGCATCTTCCATGCTTCCAGCGGCGTTAGATCTCCCGCGTAGCTCACTTGCCCGAGTCTCGCATACTGAGCCGGCCGGCGACGTCTCGGGCGCGGCCGCGCGCGGTCCCCACGTCGGGCGCGGTAGCCAGCGCCACACCGAGCCTGGGTGGCACCCCGGCGCGCACACTCGTAAACACCCGGACATCGCTTTCCGGGACGCTCAGCGCGGCCGTCAGCGTCTCGGCACTGGGCGCCACGCCCGCGGCGGCCCGGCCGGGGCCGACCACCCGAGCAGCGCCCGGCGACACCATCAACGTGTCCACCGCAAGGCCCATGACCGCCCGGGCCTGCAGCTCGAAGGCGGAAAGCCGCTGGCTGCGCAGGGTGACCCAGGCGCTGTCGCCCGGCCACGCGGTGACGTCGGCGAAGTACACCTCGTCGCCGTTGACCATCAATTCGACGCTGAAGACACCCCGTCCGCCGAGCGCCTTCACGATGCGGGCGGCTATCGACCTGGCCGCGTCGTGCGCGGCGGTACTCAGCTGCTGCGGTTGCCAGGATTCCAGGCCCCGGTCACCCCGGTCGTCTGCGCCGCAATAACCGACCGGCGCACAGAAGGTGATTTCCGGTCCCGCCGGCCCGTCGGTGCACACCACGATCAGGGTGACCAGAACCTGGACATCGACCACCGTCTCGGCCCACACCCTGGGGTGTGCGCCCGCGAGCTCACCGCCGGCCGCGCGGTGCCAGGCGCGCTCGATCTCGTCCGGACCGCGGACCACCGACCGCTCCCGACCGCTCACCTTGGCGACGGGTTTGACCATCAACGGGTAGCCGGCGTGAGCGGCCACCGCCTGGAGTTCGGCAAGCGATCCGACGAACCAGAACGGCGCGGTAGGCAGGCCGAGTTCGTCGGCGGCCAGCTTGCGCAGGCCTTCCCGGTCACGGGTCAGCCGGACGCTGCGGGCGCTGGGCACCAGCTCGGTGTGCCAACCGTCAGACTGAGCCTGCCGGGCTGGGCCGGCTTGGCCGGCTTGGAGAGCATCGAGTGCGTCGACGCTGACCGCGTCGGTGAGCGTCACCACGAAGTCCGGATGCAGCCGGGCGAAGAGGGCCGCCAGCTCGTCGGCATCGGTCATGGAGACGACCAGCGCCTGGTCGGCGACGCGGTGCGCGGGCGCATCGGGGCGTTCGTCGGCAGCGATCACCTCTGCGCCGAAGCCTTGTAACGCAACTGTCAGCTCCCGGCTCAGCTCGCCCGAGCCCAGCAATAGCACCCGCGGCCTGCCATCGGGCTCGGCCGCGGCCGGCTGGCCGGTTGCGGCGGGCTGGCCGGTTGCGGCGGGCGGCACCTGCAGGGCCGTCGTCGCGTCGTCCCGGGCTGCACCGTCGCCGGCCGCCGGCCGCTCGTCCTTACCGGTGAGCTCATCCCGTCCCTCGGTCAAGCCGTCAGTCACCAGCTCACCCTCTCCATCGGTAGTGGTCCCGCTGCCCAAGGCTCAAGGATAGGGGCGCTGGCGCGGCTGCCCAACGCGGCGGGACCCGCGGCAACGCAATTACCCGCCGTAACCGTGGGCTCGATAAGAGAAAGGCGCTTCTGCGCTCATTTGTCGAGTTTTTGTGTAACGCTGCTCACAGCCCGGTGTTTGCCTGGCCCATGAGTACGTGGTCGGGTGAGCGGCGGGCGGTCACTCGCGCCATCCGAAATAGAAGGCCCTTCGCGGACCGCGCAATTCCGTCAAGGAGAAGTCCATGCCTTTCGTGATGACACAGCCGGCCGTGGATGCGGCCGGCGGGTCGAGCCGCGCCGGCGCCGCGGGCCCGGGAAGGGCGCAGCGATGACCCTGGGAATGGACTTTGCGGCGCTGCCGCCGGAAATCAATTCCGCCAGGATGTATGCCGGACCGGGTGCAGCTCCACTGCTGCACGCGGCGACGGCCTGGGGGCGGCTGGCCAACGAACTCAATGCGACGGCCGCGTCCTACTCAGCGGTGATTTCCGGGCTCGCCGGTGAGGAGTGGCGCGGCCCCTCGGCGCTGTCCATGGCCGCCGCGGCTGCTCCCTACGTAGCGTGGATGAGGGCTACTGCCGCTCAGGCCGAGCAGGCCGCGGCCCAGGCCATCGCCGCGGCCAACGCCTACGAATCCGCGCATGCGGCGACTGTGCCCCCGGGGGAGATCGCGGCCAACCGCAGCACCATGATCTCGCTGGCACGGACGAACACCTTCGGACAGAACACGCCGGCGATCGCCGCCAGTGAAGCCGATTACAGCGAAATGTGGGCTCAGGACATTGTCGCCATGGACGGCTACGCCGGCAGCTCGGCGGCCGCGTCGGAGTTGCCGCCGTTTACCGCCCCGCCGCAGACCACGACCGGGATCGAAGCAGCGGCCGACGCCACCGCCGCCCAGGCGGCGATCACGGCCGCCCCGGCTGCGGCGCTGGCCGCCGCAGCCGTCGAATTGCCCGACTTGGTGAACCTACCCACACCGCTTGGGGAACTCGACTTTCTGGTGGCCGCAGCGGTGATCGTCGCGGCCAGCAGCTGGGGGCTGCAGGCGGCGCAGCTGGTCGAAATCTATCGCCACGACGAGGTCGATGAATGGGAGAAGGAGCCGGGAGCCAAGGGAGCCGACGACGGATCGCCCGATGTCCTGGGCCCCGGCCGCGGAAGGACCAACCCCGTCCCACTGCCGGGGCGGGTGTTCACCCCGCCTCAGCCGCCGGTCACCGCGCTGTCCGGCTACTCGGCCAGTATCGGCGGGCTTTCGGTGCCGCAGAGCTGGATGCTTCCGCCGGCGGTGCGCCAAGTCGCTGCGATGTTCCCCGGCACCACACCCATGTTCATGACGACTGGTTCGGACGACGGGTATACCGGCATGGCGGCGGCGGGTTTGGCCGGGACCAGCCTGGCGGGCCTGGCGGCCAGAGGCAGCGCCTCCTCGTCGACCCCGGCCGCGGCCGCACCGGCAGCGGGCGGCGGGGCCGCGGCGGCGGGCAGACCCGCGGCGAACGCACCCTCGATCCCGGCGGCCGCCGGCACGAACATCCCGGGGTTGCCGTCCGGTTTACCGCCCGGCGTGGTAGCCAACCTTGCCGCGACGCTGGCGGCGATCCCGGGGGCGACCATCATCGTGGTGCCGCCGCACCCGAGCCAAAGCCAGTAGCTCCCTTACGGCTGGCCGGGAAGCAGCCGCACCATCAGGCCGTTGCCTTCGGCCAACAGCGTCTCGTCCGGCCCGCGCGCGTCGACCAATTCCGCGGACACGAACGCCTTGCGGCCCTCGGTACGCGTTACTCGTCCCCGTATGATCAGCGGCGCATCGATCGGGGTGATCTTGCGGTAGTCGACGTGCAGGAAAGCCGTCCGGCTGATCGGCCGTCCCGCCGCATGCGAAACCATGCCGAATAAGTGGTCGAACAGCAACGGCAGCACGCCACCGTGCACCGCGTGGTTGCCCCCGACATGAAACCGGCTGAACGAACCCGTCATTTCCACACCGTCGGGCCGGTAGCGGGTCAACGTCCACGGCGGTAGTAGCAGGCTACCCATGCCGGGCAGATCGGGGGTCCGCCCGGCCGGCCCCTTGCCTTCCTCGGCCTGGAACGGGCCCAGCAGCTCGACCAGCGCGGCGGCGCGCTCGGCGGCCTCGTCCCACACGGCCTCTGCGTCTGGGCCCGGGTCTGCCGACACCGCCAGGTCCTGCAAGCGGCGCATCGTCGTCACGAAACGGCGGAAACCCGCGCCGGGGCTGGCCGGGCCGTATTCCGGAAAGCCGCCGTGGTGCTGGTATTCGGGATCTTCTTCTTCGGGGCATCCGTCTGACCCCAGCGAGGAATAGTGCGTCACGGGCGGGCCGCCAGGACATCGCGGCGCACGATGGCCTGATCCCGTCCTGGGCCGACACCGATGCACGAAACCGGTGCTCCGGCAAGCTCTTCCAGCCGCAGCACGTAGTCACGAGCCTTGGCGGGCAGGTCGTCGAAGTCGCGCGCGGCGGAGATGTCTTCCCACCATCCCGGCAGCTCCTGGTAAACCGGCTCGGCACGGCACAGATCGCTCTGGGTCATCGGCATCTCGCCGGTCTGCTTTCCGTCGATCCGATAGCCGACACACACCGGCACCGTTTCCAGGCTGGACAGCACGTCGAGTTTGGTCAGGAAGAAGTCGGTGATGCCGTTGACCCGGGTGGCATAGCGCGCGACGACGGCGTCGAACCAGCCGCAGCGCCGGCGCCGGCCGGTGGTCACGCCGAATTCGCCGCCGGTCTTGGACAGGTATTCGCCGTTCTCGTCGAACAGCTCGGTGGGGAACGGGCCCGAACCCACCCGGGTGGTGTAGGCCTTGAGGATCCCCAGCACCGTGCGAATCCGGGTGGGCCCGATGCCGGAGCCCACGGCCGCCCCGCCCGCGGTCGGGTTCGACGACGTCACATAGGGGTAGGTGCCGTGATCGACATCGAGCAGCGTGCCCTGGGAGCCTTCCAGCAACACCGTTTCACCGGCGTCGAGCGCATCGTTGAGCAGCAGCCGGGTGTCGGCGATCCGATGGCGGAAACCCTCGGCCTGCTCCAGCAGCGATTCGGCCACCTGCGCCGGCTCCAGGGCCTTGCGGTTGTAGATCTTGACCAGCACCTGGTTCTTGAATTCGAGTGCGGCCTGGACCTTGTGGGCCAGCTGCTCGGGGTTGAGCACGTCGGCGACCCGGATCCCCATGCGGGCCACCTTGTCCTGGTAGCAGGGGCCGATACCGCGGCCGGTGGTGCCGATCTTCTTGCTGCCCATGTAGCGCTCGGTGACCTTGTCGATGGCCACGTGGTAGGGCATCAGCAGATGCGCGTCGGCCGAGATCAGCAGCTTGGAGGTGTCGACCCCGCGCTCTTCCAGGCCGTGCAGCTCGTCGAGCAGGACCCCCGGGTCGATCACCACGCCGTTGCCGATGACGTTGGTGACTCCGGGGCTCAGCACACCCGACGGGATGAGGTGCAATGCGAAGTTCTCGCCGGTCGGCAGCACGACCGTGTGCCCGGCGTTGTTGCCGCCCTGGTAACGCACCACCCACTGCACCCGCCCCCCGAGCAGATCGGTGGCTTTACCCTTGCCCTCGTCGCCCCACTGGGCGCCGATCAGGACGATTGCCGGCATGACGCGCTCCCACCTGCTCTCGCGGGTTGTGCCCGCCTATTGTGGTCCAGCCGGTGACTTACCCTACCCAGCGGTTTGCGAGGAACCATGCATAACGGGGCGAAACCGCCCAGCACCGCGGTATTGGTGTTCGGTGATCGGCCGGTGCCCGCCGCGTTGACCGGCCTGCCGACACACCGACCCGGCGACTTCGACACCGCAGTGCGCTCCTACCGGCGGCTCGTCGTGATCGGCGATGACGCCGACCTGGCCGGCGTGCTGACCCGGCTGCTGCGCGCCGACCGGCTCGACATCGAGGTCGGCTACGCGCCGCGCCGGCGCACCAGGGCCTGCCGGGTGTATCGGTTGCCGGCCGGGTGCCGGGCGGCGCGGCGGGCGCGGCGGGGAACGGCCCATCGGGTGCCGCTGATCCGCGACGAGACCGGGACGGTGATCGTCGGCCGGGCCGGTTGGCTGCCGCTGGACCGGGCGCGGCTGCTCCGCGGCGAGGCGGTGGTCGACGACACCGTGTTGTTCGACGGCGATGTCGCCGGGGTGTTTATCGAGCCGACCCCGGAGTTGCCGGGCCTGCGGGCCGCCCTGGACACGAGACCGTGGCGCCGCTGGGTCAGCGGACGCGCCGCTCAGCTGGGCACCACCGGCGCCTCGGTGGTGCGCGATGGTGTCGCGGCACCCCGAGCGGTGCGAAGATCCGCGTTCTACCGCCACGTCGAGGGCTGGCTCCTGATCCGGTAGTTTTCGACCGGTGAGAGAGATGGGCCTGCACGAGTCGGTGCGACCCAGCCCGATCTTTCTGGGCCTGGTCGGGCTCACGGCCGTTGGCGGGGCGCTGGCATGGCTGGCCGGGGCCAGTGTGCGGCCATTGGCCTATGCCGGAGTGTTCATCTTCGTGATCGCCGGCTGGTTGGTCTCGCTGTGCCTGCACGAATTCGGGCATGCGTTCACCGCCTGGCGATTCGGCGACCACGACACCGCGGTACGCGGCTACCTGACTCTGGACCCGCGGCGCTACAGCCATCCGGCCATGTCGCTGCTGTTGCCGATGGTGTTCATCGCGTTGGGTGGAATCGGCCTGCCGGGCGCGGCGGTCTACCTGCGGACGTGGTTTATGACGCCGAGCCGTCGCAGTCTGGTCAGCCTGGCCGGACCGGCGGCCAACCTGGCGCTGGCGGTGCTGCTGCTGACCGCAACCCGGTTGCTCTATGACGAGCACCACTGGGTGCTGTGGGCCGGGGTGGCGTTCCTGGGCTTCCTGCAGATCATGGCGGTGGTGCTGAACCTGCTGCCGATCCCGGGCCTGGACGGTTACGACACCTTGGAGCCGCATCTGAGTCCGCAGACGCAGCGGGCGCTGGCGCCGGCCAAACAGTTCGGTGTCTTCATCCTGCTGTTCGTACTGTTGGCGCCGGTGTTGAACCAGTGGCTGTTCGGGCTGGTGGGCTGGCTTTTCGATTTCTCCGGTGTGCCGCACGTACTCGCGGCGGCCGGCAATTCGCTGACCCGCTTCTGGAGCCGCTGGATCTGACCCCGTTGCAATATATGCGTGATTGTGCATATATTGATGGCCATGGGTGCCGGTCACAATCACAGTCACACGACTACAGCGGCGAGCGCCTCGCGGATGATCCCCCGGATGGTCGTCGCCGCGGCCATCCTGGCGGCGTTTTTCGTGGTGGAACTGACCACGGCGCTGCTGATCAACTCGATCGCGTTGCTGGCCGACGCCGGACACATGCTCACCGACGTCGTCGCCGTGTTCATGGGGCTGGCCGCCGTCGTGCTGGCCAGGCGGGGCAGCTCGTCACCGGATCGCACCTATGGTTGGCATCGAGCCGAGGTGTTCACCGCGGTAGCCAACGCGGTGCTGCTGATCGGGGTCGCGCTGTTCATCCTCTACGAAGCGGTGAACCGTCTTCGCGAGACTCCCGCGGTGCCCGGGATGCCGATGATCGTGGTGGCGCTGGCGGGCCTGGTCGCCAACTTCGTCGTGGCGATGCTGTTGCGGTCCCACTCCGAGGGCAGCCTGGCGGTAAAGGGCGCCTACCTGGAAGTCGTGGCCGATACCGTCGGCAGCTTCGGCGTGTTGATCGCCGGCGTGGTGACCGTCACGACGCGCTGGCCCTATGCCGACGTGGTGATCGCCGTGCTGGTCGCGCTGTGGGTAGCGCCCAGGGCGCTGTCGCTGGCCCGCGCGGCATTGCGCATCCTTTCCGAGTCGTCGCCCAGCCACATCGACGTGTCGGAGCTTCGGTCGGCGCTGCGCTCCGTGGACGGTGTGACGGACGTGCACGATCTGCACGTGTGGACACTTTCGCCGGGTAAGGACATGGTCACAGCACACTTGACCAGCGGCGGCGAGTTGACCACCGTGCTGCGGGACGCGCGTGCGCTGCTCTACGCCCGGGGGCTGAAGCACGCCACCGTTCAGGTAGAGCTGCCCGAGGATGCCGGATACTGCGCGGCCAACCTGTAGCCATGAGCTGAACGCCTGATCCGGCCCGCTGCTCTGCAGCGGCGACTCGCTGGACGCAGTCGCGGTCTGCCAACCGGCACCGGTACCGAGGCCGGCGCGGACACGTGCTATGTCAAGTTCGCCGCCGTCAGCCCGAGGGCCCAAGCCGAACACGTCTTCGGCAGTTATTGGATGCCTGCGAAACGCTCGCCGTGCAACGGGGCATGCGCCGAGTGGAAGCCGGCGTCAACCTCAATCGTGGCCGGGCTTATCGGAGCATGCTCCGTCGCGGCTTCACGGCCGAGTCGTACGGCGTGTCGATGCACCGACCCGACGCACCTGCCTACAACCGGCCCGACACCTACGTCGTCGATGACCTGCGGTGACCAACCCGGTCAGAGGCCCAGCGCCGGGCGCGCCGCAGGGTCGCAGTCGTCCAGCAGGTCCAGGCACCGGTCGTACTCGTCGGTTTCCCCGATGGCGTCGGCGGCCCGCGCCAGCGCCGCCACACAGCGCAGGAAGCCTCGATTGGGCTGGTGCGAATACGGCACCGGACCGAAGCCCTTCCAGCCGTTGCGGCGCAACTTGTCCAGGCCCCGGTGGTAGCCCGTACGGGCGTAGGCGTAGGCGGTGATGGCCTTGTCGTCGCCGAGCGCCTCCTCGGCCAGCGCCGCCCAGGCCACCGACGCCGACGGATATGCGGCGGCGACGATGCCCGGGTTTTCTCCGGCCAGCAGCTCGGCCTCGGCGTCACTGTCGCCGGGAAGCAGGATCGGATCAGGCCCCAGAAGATCACCCATCGGCGTCATGACCCCTATTCTGCAACTTTTCCCATCCGCCCTATTCGGGCCGGTGGTCATTTCCCAAGGACCCCCGCCCCACCTCGGCGATCAGGCGAATCGGGGGCCGAATCGCTAAGCTCCGAACTACCCACTCGATAGCGGGAGGACAACAGCGCTTATGCCCAACGCACCCGAACCCGACCGCGGCGACACCGAAACCGGGGACCAATCGGCCGGCAATGAAGGCGCCGCAGGCACCGAGGGCCAGCCTCTGATCCCCGACGACGCCGAAACCGAGACCGTGGTGATCTCCACTTCCGACCCGGAGGACAACCCGGGATCGGCAAACGCGGACCTGCCGCGCGAACGCCGCTTTACCGCCCCGGGCTTCGACGCCAAGGAGACCCAGGTCATCGCCACCTCTCCCGAGCCGGCCACCGAGGTCTTCCACACCTCCCCGGCACCGCCCGGTCCCCCGCCGCCGATCGGCGTACCACCGAAAACCGCAATGCCACAGTCGATTCCGCCGCGAGGCGGCAAGCCGCCATTGAGACAACGCAACTGGGGCTGGGTGCTGGCGATCGTCGTGATCGTGCTGGCGGTCGCGGCCATCGCCATCCTGGGCACAGTGCTGTTCACCCGCGGCAAGCACTCAAAGGTGTCGCAGGAAGAGCAGGTGCGGCAAACAATTCAGAGCTTCGACGTGGCAATCCAGACCGGCGACCTGACCACGCTTCGCAGCATCACCTGCGGCACCACCCGCGACGGCTACGTGGACTACGACGGACGCTCCTGGGGCGAAACCTATCGACGGGTTTCGGCGGCCAAGCAGTATCCGGTCATCGCCAGCATCGACCAGGTTGTCGTCAACGGTCAGCACGCGGAAGCCAATGTCACCACTTTCATGGCCTACGACCCGCAGGTGCGCTCGACGCGCAGCCTCGACCTGCAGTTCCGCGACGACCAGTGGAAGATCTGCCAGTCCCCGAGCAACTAGCGCGCGATCTCCGCGCGATCTCCGCGCGAGCAGCGCGCGATCTCCGCGCGAGCAGTCACAGAATCGCAGGCCACGTAGCGGATTTGTGCGAGTCTGTGTCTGCTCACGGAGTCGAAATCAGCCGCCCAGCGACTTTCCGGCGCAGTGCAGGTCGTTGCAGGCCTCGATCACCCGCTCGGTCATCGAAGCCTCGGCCTTCTTGAGGTAGCTGCGCGGGTCGTAGACCTTCTTGACCCCCACTTCGCCGTCGACCTTCAGCACGCCGTCGTAGTTGGTGAACATGTGCCCGACGATCGGCCGGGTGAACGCGTACTGGGTGTCGGTGTCGACGTTCATCTTCACCACCCCGTAGCGCAGTGCCTCCTCGATCTCGGACTTCAGCGAGCCGGACCCGCCGTGGAAGACGAAATCGAACGGCTTGGCGTCCTCGGGCAACCCGAGCTTGGCCGCCGCCACCTTCTGCCCCTGGGCCAGGATGTCGGGACGTAGCTTGACGTTGCCGGGCTTGTAGACGCCGTGCACGTTGCCGAACGTCGCGGCCAGCAGGTACTTGCCGTGCTCGCCGGCGCCGAGCGCGTCGATGGTTTTCTCGAAATCGTCCGGGGTGGTGTAGAGCTTGTCGTTGATCTCGTTGGCGACGCCGTCCTCTTCGCCGCCCACCACGCCGATCTCGATCTCGAGAATGATCTTGGCGGCCGCCGCCGCTTTGAGCAGCTCCTGGGCGATCACCAGGTTCTCGTCGATTCGCACCGCCGAGCCGTCCCACATGTGCGACTGGAACAGCGGATTGCCGCCCTTGCTCACCCGCTCCGACGACAGAGCCAGCAGCGGCCGCACATAGCCGTCGAGTTTGTCCTTGGGGCAATGATCGGTGTGCAGCGCGACGTTGATCGGGTACTTGGCCGCGACGACGTCGGCGAACTCGGCCAGTGCAACCGCGCCGGTGACCATGTCCTTGACGCCGAGGCCGGAGCCGAACTCCGCACCTCCGGTGGAGAACTGGATGATGCCGTCACTGCCGGCGTCGGCAAAACCTTTGAGCGCCGCGTTGATGGTCTCCGACGACGTGCAGTTGATCGCCGGAAACGCATACGCGTTCTCCTTGGCACGGCCCAGCATCTCGGCGTAGACCTCGGGCGTTGCGATGGGCATGGAACTTCCTCCTCGAAGAATGCTGGGTGTACTCAGTATTGCAACACCGGAGTTTGTGTCCAGGCCAGAGGGTCACGGCCGGTATGTTGGGACATCGTGAACACCGCCGTGACGGCCCTGCCGGACATCCTGGACCCGATGTACTGGTTGGGCGCCGACGGGGTTTTCGGATCCGCCGTGCTGCCCGGGATCCTGATCATCATCTTCATCGAGACCGGCCTGTTGTTTCCGCTGCTGCCAGGGGAATCGCTGCTGTTCACCGGCGGACTGTTGGCCGCCAGCACCAACCCGCCGGTTACCATCGGGGTGCTCGCCCCGGCCGTAGCTGTGGTGGCGGTGCTCGGCGATCAGAACGCGTACTTCATCGGCCGCCGGATCGGGCCGGCGCTGTTCAAGAAGGAAGATTCGCGGTTCTTCAAAAAGCACTATGTGACCGAGTCGCATGCATTCTTCGAAAAATACGGGCCCTGGACAGTCATCCTGGCCCGCTTCGTGCCGTTCGCGCGAACCTTCGTGCCGGTGGTCGCCGGGGTGTCCTACATGCGCTATCCGGTATTTCTGGCGTTTGACATCGTCGGGGGTATCACCTGGGGGGCCGGTGTGACGCTGGCCGGATACTTCCTGGGCAACGTGCCGTTCGTGCACCACAACCTGCAGAAAATCATCCTGGGCATTCTGTTCGTCTCGCTGCTGCCGGCGATGACGGCGGCCTGGCGTACCTACCGGTCACGGCGGCGGGACGAGGACGAGGCCGCTCTACCCGAGTGAGCTGACGACGGCGACGCTGTGGGCGGCCTCCATCAGCATCCAGCCCGACAGCTGTACCGACAGATCGCGTTCCGGGATCTCGGAGCTGTTCACCGCCCCCGCTACGAACTGCGCCTGCTGTCCGCCCGCGGTGGGCAGTTCGGCGTCACGGTCCCAGAACGCCCCGAATACCGGCAACCCGTCGACCGTTTGCCGGTAGTCCCACGCTGATTTCGCCGACGACAGCACTATCTTGGCGGCGGTGCGGCGAGCCGCGACGTTGGCGGCGGAGTCGCCCGGCAACGTGGTGGCCACCAGCGCCAGGTAGCGAGCGGTGATACCGCCGAACAGACCGCCGTCGCCGCCGCCGGCGCCGCGCAGCACACCCGCCGGCGCCATGTGCTGGTCCACGGCGATGACCAGCCGGTGTACCCGGGCGAAGTGCCGCTGGTCGCCGGTGCGGGCCGCCAATTCGGTCTCCAGGCCGAGCACCACGCCCTGGCAGTAGGTGTACTGGGCACGGACCAACGACCCGTCTTTGATGCCGTCGAACACCAGCTGCGTCTCCGGATCGATCAGCGTGCGGTCGATCCAGTCGGCCATTCGCTGGGCCCGCTCGAGCCAGTCGTCATAACGGGCCAGGAATATCCCGGCCGGGCCGTTGGCGGGGGCGTTGAAGAACCGGTCCTGCTTGCGCCACGGGATGCCGCCGCCGTCCTCGGGTGCCCATGCCTTGACAAACTGGGCGGCCAGCTTCGGCAGCGCGCGCCGCCGCTGCACCCCGGCGATCCGGGCGGCACGCTCCAGGGCCAGCGCCAGCCACGCCATGTCGTCGTAATAGCTGTTGGTCCAGGAGAAGTTGTTGCGCAGCCGATGCGAGCGGACCTGCCGGTTGATGCTGGTGTGCCGCTGCGGCTGTGGGTCCCGCAGCTGTGCATCGAGCAGGCAATCCAGCAGATGGGCCTGCCACCAGTAGTGCCAGGTGCCGAACAGTCGGTCATTGCGGGCCGCCGGCCAGGCCACCACGCCCAGCTGCGTCCCCGGCATCGCCCAAAGTCGTCTGAGGTGCCGCTGGGTGACGGCGGCTTCGGAGGTGGCGGCCCGGTTGGCCCAGAGCTGGTCCATGCCTGCCGACCCTATCGAGCGCCGGCAAGCGCGAACAGTTGACGCAGGCCGGCCAGTGAGTGCGCGGACAGAAAAAGATCGCAATAGGGCAGCGCCACCGCCATCGAACCGGTCAGCGGCCGGAACTTCGCCTGCGCGACGCGCGGGTTGAGCCAGATCAGCAGCTCGGCGCGGCGACGCACCCGGGCCAGCGCGTGGTCCAGCACGTCGGGAGGATCGCTGTCCCAGCCGTCGGAGGCGATGATGACCACCGCACCGCGCAACGCATTGCCGTAGGGCGGGGCCAACAGGGCGCCGACGCTGCGGCCGATGAACGTGCCGCCGTAGCGGTCGGTCACCTTGGCGTTGGCCCGTTGCAGCGCGACCTCGGCCGAGCGGTGCGACAACACCGCGGTGAGCCGGGTCAGGGACGTCGAGAAGGCGAACACCTCGGGCCGGACTCCCGCCTGCTGCAGCGCTGCGGCTCGCATCAGATGCAGATAGATCGCGGCGTAGGGCTGCATCGACCGGCTCACATCGCAGACCAGCACAATCCGCCGGTGTCGGCGGCGCGGCCTGCTTCGCGCCAGCAGCATCGCCTCCCAGCCGGTCGACCGCGACGCGTTGATGGTCGCGCGCAGATCGATGCGCTTACCGTGCCGGCTGGACTCCAACCGCAGGCTGCGCCGACGCGGCCAGCGTTGCACCGCGGTCTCCAGCCAATCCCCGAGGAGCCTGAGGTCGTCGGGATCGAACCGGTCGAACGGTTCGTCGGCCAGGGCAGCGATGCGGCTGGGCAGGTACTCGGGCAGGTGGACACTGGGGCCGGGGGCGCCGGTCTCTTCGGGGCTGGTCCGGGTGGCCCAGGGCAGCGTGTCGGCGCCAGCGCCGGATCGGCTGCCGGCGCGGTGCACGGTCCCGGCCACGGGGGTACGGGGGCCGGCAAGTGGCAGCGACGGCGCGGGCGGCCCGGCGGCATCAACGTCGATGGCGCCAAACACCGCGGTAAACACCGCATCGAAAGCGACCAGATCTTCCATTCGGTTCACCAGAGTCAACCGGGCGGCCCAGTACAGCGTCGCCGCGGTGTGCGGCACCAGCTGGCGCAGCGCCTGCACGAAACTTGCTGGGCCGCTTGCGGATACGTGCACCCCGGCGCTGCGCAGCCGTGCCACCATTGCGGCCGCGAACGCCGCCAGATCGACGCCCCGCAACAACGGCGTGTTGATGGGCGTGTTCATGTCGTCAGCGTCGCCGGCGCAGCACCCAGAGCAGCACCAGCACGGCCGTCACCGCCAGCGCCACCGCAGCGTACTTCTTCAGCCGGTCGGCGCCGGCCAGCTCCAGTAGGTCAATCGGAGCGGTTTCGGCGGCGGCAGTGCTTGCCAAGCGCGCGGGGCCGGTCGGCAGCTCGGGGCCGGTCGCGGTTGCCGGGCCCGAGGCCGCAAGTTCAGCTTCCAGCGAATCGACGAACTGGCTCAGCAACTTCTCTGAAACCTGCTGCAGCATTCCGCTGCCGAACTGGGCCAGCTTGCCGACGATCTTCAGGTCGGTGACGACGGTCACCTGGGTACGCTCGCCCGCCTCGTGCAGCTGGGCGGTGACGGTGGCGGCGGCGTTGCCGGTGCCCCGGGCCTCCTTGCCCTTGGCGTCGATCACCGCGCGGTGCTGGTCGCGGTCCTGCTCGACGAAATGCACTCGGCCGCTGAATTCGCTGGTGACCGGACCCACCTTGACCTTGACCTTGCCGAGGTAGTCGTCGCCGTCGTGGCCGGTCAGTTGCGCCCCGGGCATCAGCGGGATCACCTTCTCGAGGTCGCACAGCACGTCCCAGGCCTGTTCGATCGGGGCGCTGACGCTGAACTCGTTGGCGATCTTCATGCTGTGGGTCCTCTCATGTCCGGCTGCACTCGATGAAAGCGGTGTACGCGTCACGAATCAGCGTACGGTCGTCGGGTGTCTTGGCCAGCGCCCCCAGGCTGGCGAGCGCCACCGGAACCGATTCGTCCTGCAGGTCGGCGACGCCGAGCGTCACCAGGGCGGCGACCCAGTCGATGGTCTCGGCCACGCCCGGCGGCTTGTCCAGGTCGAGATCGCGTGTGCGGCCGACGAATTGGGTGGCGTGCTGGATCAGCGGCGCGGTGGCCCCGGGCACCGTCCGGCGGACGATCGCGGCGGCGCGGGCCGGCTCCGGGTAGTCGATCCAGTGGTACAGGCAACGTCGTCGCAGGGCATCGTGCAGGTCGCGGCTGCGGTTAGAGGTGAGCACCGCGACCGGCGGCCGCTCGGCGACGAAGGTGCCCAACTCCGGGACGGTGACGGCGGATTCGCCGAGGAATTCCAGTAGCAGCGCCTCGAATTCGTCATCGGCGCGGTCGATTTCGTCGATCAGCAGCACCGGTGGGGCCGGGCCGCGATGGCGGACACAGCGCAGGATGGGCCGGTCCACGAGGTAGGCCTCGGTGTAGAGGTCTGCCTCCTGAATCCCGGTGCCCTGTGCTTCGGCGAGCCGGATGGCGAGCAGCTGGCGCTGGTAGTTCCAGTCGTACAGAGCCTCGCTCGCGGTCAGCCCCTCATAACACTGCAGCCGGACCAGGGTGGTATCCAACACCGCCGCGAGGGTTTTGGCGGCTGTCGTCTTGCCGACGCCCGGTTCGCCTTCCAGCAGCAGCGGTCTGCCGAGGGTGACCGCGAGATAGATCGCCGAGGCGGTCCCCATGTCGAGCAGGTAGTCATGCGCGTCGAACCGGTGGACGACGTCGTCGGGGTCGGTGAACATCACGATGTCACCAGCCGCTGGTAGTCGTCCCAGGTGTCCACGTCGAGCGGCACCGGACCGTCGACCGTGAGTTCGCGCACCTGGTGCCGGCCCGACTCCATCAGCTTCCACACCCCCTTGTCGCCGTGTAGTTGCGCCAGCTCACCGAAGATGGTGCGGCTCAGCCAGAATGGATGTCCGATGCCGTCGGCATAGCGGCACACCATGATTTCGGCCGCCGGTCCTCGGGTCGCCAGCTGCCGCAACGTCGCGGGGTCCACGCCCGGCTGGTCGCCCAGCATCAGCACGATGCCGGCGGCCTGCGGGTCCACCCGTTGCAACGCCTCCCGCAGCGACGCCGAACACCCGGCCCCGTGGTCGTCGGTGACCACCACGTCGACCCCGGCCAGCGGCACCGTGTCACGCACCTTCTCGGCGGCACCGCCCAGAACGACGATCAGCTGATCGAATCCGGCGCCGCGAGCGACATCCAGGGTCGCCCCCAGCAGCGTCGTATCCCGGTACGGCAGTAGCTGTTTGGACGTGCCCAGCCGTCGAGAACTGCCGGCGGCCAGCACGACACCGGTGACCGTCATCCGACCGGCCGGTTTGCGAATGCGGCGCGGCATTCCGAACCGCAGAACCAGTAGTCGGCGCCTTCTCGCTGCAGGTGTTCGGTCGAGCGCCCGACGGTCACCGTCATGCCGCATACCGGGTCGACCGCCTCCGGCGGCGCGGTTGCGGGCACGCTCAAATTGCCCTTGCGCAGGGCGGCGATCAGCTCGGCGGCGATCGACACCGCGATCTCCGCCGGGGTCTTGGCGCCGATCGGCAATCCGACCGGCGTGTGGATGCGGGCCCGCTCGGTCTCGGACAGGTCCAGCGAGCTCAGGATCGAGGCGCCGCGGACCTTGCTGGCTACCAGGCCGATATACCCGACGCCGTTATCCAGTGCGGCACGGATGATTTCGGCCTCCGGGCCACCGTGGCTGGCGATCACGAGGGCAGTCGGCACGGCGGTGGCGGCAACCGGCTCGGTGTCGCGCCGCGCGTCGTAGCCAAGCACGCCACACAGCTGGATCAGCGCGTCCGCTATCGGCGTGGCGCCGTAGACCCGGATCAGCGGCGCCGGCAGCTGCGGGGTCAAGAAGATCTCCAGCGCCCCACCGGACAAGCACGGGTTGACCACCACGCAGGCGCCGGCCGCTTCCGGAAAGTGCACGTCGCCGTCGGGAAGGACCCGCAGCAGCACACTTTCGCCGGCCTGCAATGCGCCCAGCGCCGCCTTGCGGACCGAGTTCTGCGCGCACTGGCCGCCGACGAAACCTTCGATTGTGCCGTCCGCCAACAGTATTGCCTCGTCACCCGGATACGCGGAGGCGGGCGGCTGGGCCCGCACCACGGTCGCGTGCACGAACGGTGTCCGTGCCGCCAGTAGTTGCTGAGCCCGTTCGCTGATGGTCATCTCCGGCTCCCCGCTAAATCGGTGGCCTAGCCCGGCCCTGCATGGCCTCCCACACCCGCGATGGTGTCAGCGGCATGTCGGCGTGCCGAACTCCGAACGGCGCCAACGCATCCACCACCGCGTTCACCACAGCCGGCGGGGATCCGACGGTCGCGGACTCGCCGATGCCCTTGGCGCCGATCGGGTGATGGGGTGACGGCGTGACGGTGTGGCCGGTCTCCAGGTGTGGCACCTCGAGCGCGGTCGGGATCAGGTAGTCCATCAGCGAGCCGCCCAGGCAGTTTCCGTCCTCGTCGAAGGCGATCATCTCCATCAGAGCCATCCCGATGCCGTCGACGACACCGCCGTGCACCTGGCCCTCGATGATCATCGGGTTGATCCGGGTGCCGCAGTCATCCACGGCCAGGAACCGGCGCACCTTCACCACTCCGGTGCCCGGATCGACGTCCACCACACAGAAATACGCGCCGTAGGGGTAGGTCAGGTTCGACGGGTTGTAGCACACCTCAGCGGCCAGCCCGCCCTCGATGCCGTCGGGCAGATCACCGGCGCCGTGGGCACGCATCGCGATGTCCTGGATAGTCACCGACGCCGACGGGTCACCCTTGACGTGGAACTTGCCCTTCTCCCATTCCAAGTCGGCCACCGAGACTTCCAGCATGCCCGAGGCGATGATCTTGGCCTTGTCGCGCACTTTGCGGGCCACCAGAGCAGCGGCCCCACCCGATACCGGGGTCGAGCGGCTACCGTAGGTGCCCAGCCCGAACGGGGTTTGGTCGGTGTCGCCGTGCACCACCTCGATATCGTCGGGCGGAATCCCGAGCTCCTCGGCGACGATTTGCGCGAACGTCGTCTCGTGACCCTGGCCCTGCGTCTGAACCGAAAGCCGCACAACGGCTTTGCCCGTCGGATGCACCCGCAGCTCGCAGCCGTCGGCCATGCCGAGGCCGAGAATGTCCATGTCCTTGCGCGGCCCGGCGCCCACAGCCTCGGTGAAGAACGACATGCCGATGCCCATCAGCTCGCCTTGCTGCCTTCTGCGCCGTTGTTCCTCGCGTAACGCGTGGTAGCCGATCATGTCCATGGCCTTGCGCATGGTGGCCTCGTAGTCACCCGAGTCGTACACCCAGCCCGTCTTGGTGGTGTACGGGAATTGCTCGGGCTTCAACAGGTTTCGCAGTCGCAGCTCGGCCGGGTCCATCTTCAGCTCGAAGGCCAGACAGTCCACCAGCCGCTCGACGAAGTACACCGCCTCGGTGATCCGGAAGGAGCACGCATAGGCCACCCCGCCGGGCGCCTTGTTGGTGTACACCGCCGTCATGTGGCAGTAGGCGGCTTCCAGGTCGTAGCTGCCGGTGAACACCCCGAAGAAGCCGGCCGGGTACTTCGTCGGCGCCGCCTGGCCGTTGAACGCGCCGTGGTCAGCCAGCACGTTGCTGCGGATTGCGAGAATCTTGCCGTCCTTGGTGGCCGCGATCTCGCCGACCATGATGTAGTCGCGCGCGAAGCTGGTGGAGGTCAGGTTCTCGCTGCGGTCCTCCATCCACTTGACGGGCTTGCCCAACACCAGCGAGCCGACGATCGCGCACACATAGCCGGGGTAGATCGGCACCTTGTTGCCGAAGCCGCCGCCGATGTCGGGCGAGATGACCCGGATCTTGTGTTCGGGCAGGCCGGCAACCAATGCGTACAGCGTGCGGTGCGCGTGCGGCGCCTGCGAGGTGGTCCACAGTGTCAGCTTGCCGGTGACCGGATCCAAATCAGCCACCGCACCGCAGGTTTCCATCGGCGCGGGGTGTACCCGCGGATAGACCATCTCCTGCTTGACGACCACATCGGCCATGGCGAACACCGCTTCGGTGGCGGCCGCGTCGCCGGTCTCCCAGTCGAAGATATGGTTGTCTTTCTTGCCTTCCAGATCGGTGCGGATCACCGGCGCGGTCGGGTCGAGCGCCTTCCGGACGTCCACGACAGGATCGAGCGGGTCGTACTCGACGTCGATGAGCTCCAGCGCATCGCGGGCCGAATACCGGTCTTCGGCAACGACGAACGCCACCTCTTGGCCCTGGAAGCGCACCTTGTCGGTGGCTAGCACGGCCTGCACGTCATTAGCCAGTGTCGGCATCCACGCCAGGCCCTTCTCCGCCAGGTCGGCGCCGGTCACCACCGCCTTGACCTTCGGATGGGCAAGGGCCGCAGTGGTGTCGATACTGACGATGCGGGCGTGCGCATACGGGGAGCGCAGAATCGCCAGGTGCAGCATGCCGGGCAGCGTGACGTCGTCGACGTAGGTGCCGCGGCCGCGGATGAAACGGGGATCTTCCTTGCGCAGCATCCGGCCGTGGCCGCACGGCTTCTGGTCGTTGTCAGCGGTGTCCTCCGGCCGTCCCTCGGGGGCCGGCGGGCGTGACTCGATGGTGGTCATGACTCTGCCTTTGCGGTCTGGTGCTGGGCGGCCCATTGGATGGAGCGCACGATTGTCGTGTATCCGGTGCACCGGCAGATCTGCCCGGAAATCGCCTCCCGGATGGTCTGCTCGTCAGGATTGGGGTTGCGGTCCAGCAGCGCCCGGGCGGTGATCATCATTCCCGGTGTGCAAAAGCCGCATTGCAACCCGTGGCAACGCATAAACCCTTCCTGCACGGGGTCGAGTGATCCGTCAAGCCCCGCCAATCCTTCAACGGTTCGCACGCTGTGCCCGGACGCCATGACGGCCAGCATCGTGCACGACTTCACCGGGACGCCGTCGACGTCGACCACGCACGTTCCACAGTTGCTGGTGTCGCAGCCCCAGTGAGTTCCGGTGAGCCCCAACTGATCCCGCAGGAAATGCACCAGCAGCATCCGGGGTTCGACCTCGGCGGTGACCTGTTCGCCGTTGACGGTCATGGTTACCTGCATGGCTAGTTCCCTTCCGGCTCGGGGATGTTGTGCACCCGCTCGGTCGCGGTGCGCAGCGTGCGGATGGTTAATTCGGACGCCAGGTGCCGCTTGTACTCGGCGGTGCCGCGAATATCGGTCACCGGATCGCAGGCTTGGCTTGCTTGCCGGCCCGCCTCGGCGAAGGTTTCCTCGGTGGCCGGCCGGCCCACCAGCGCCTGGGAAAGCTCGGCGAGCGCTGTCCGATTGGGATTCACCGCGGTGAGACCCACCCGGACGGCGGCGATGGTGCCGCCGTCAAGCGTGATCGACGCACCGGCCGCGGTGACGGCCCAATCACCTACCCGCCGTTCAACTTTTGCATAGGCGCTGGAGGTGTTGTGCCGCACCGGGATACGTACCTCGACCAGGATCTCGTTGTGCGCCACCGCGGTCTCGTATGGTCCCACCATGAAGTCGTCGATCGCTATCTCACGCTCGCCCGACGGCCCCCGCGCCAGGCATACGGCGTCCAGCACCGTGCATACCGTCGACAGGTCTTCGGCCGGATCGGCCTGACACAGCGAACCGCCCAGGGTACCGCGGTTGCGGACCACCGGGTCGGCGATCACGCGTTCGGCATCGCGAAAGATCGGGCACACCGCCGCCAGCGTGTCCGACTCCAGGATCTCGCGGTGCCGGGTCATGGCGCCGATGCGCACCAGGGTCGGGTCGGTGATCACGTATCCGAGTTCGGGCACCAGGTCGTTGATGTCGACCAGATATTCCGGGTTGGCGATACGCAGCTTCATCATCGGCAGCAGGCTGTGGCCGCCGGCGACCACTCGCGCCCCCTCCCCCAACCGATCCAGTAATCCGATGGCGTGGTCGACACTGGTCGCACGCTCGTATTCGAAGGGCCCAGGTACTTGCATGGGCCTCAGTGTCAGCCGTTACCGAACAGCCGTCAATATCGAGTTAAGTGATCCCTGAACTCGCCTTCTACCTGCGCGTCATGGTGGATCCGACCACCGGTCTCGGCCAGCGGGCGCCCGCCTCCTCCCCACCGCCGGGCGATGATGTCGGCGGCGATCGACACCGCCGTCTCCTCGGGCGTACGGGCCCCCAGGTCCAGCCCGATCGGGCTGGACAACCGGCCCAGTTCGGTGTCGGTCAGGCCCACCGCCCGCAGCCGCCGCAACCGGTCGTCATGCGTCCGGCGCGATCCCATCGCCCCGACATACCCGACGCGGGGCAGCCGCAGCGCCACCCCGAGCAGCGGCACGTCGAACTTCGGATCGTGGGTGAGCACGCAGATCACCGTGCGCTCGTCGACGGCACCCGCCTCCGCCTGAGCAGCCAGGTAGCGGTGCGGCCACTCGACGACGACCTCGTCGGCCGTCGGAAAGCGCACCGACGTGGCAAAGACGGCGCGAGCGTCGCAGACGGTGACCCGATAGCCCAGGAACGATCCCTGCCGCGCCAGGGCAGCGGCGAAGTCGATCGCGCCGAACACCAGCATCCGCGGGCGCGGCGCGTAGCTGGACACGAAGACCTCCATCCCTTCGCCCCGGCGTTGCCCGTCGGGGCCGTACTCGAGAATTTCGTTGCGCCCCAGCGCAAGCAGACCGCGCGCGTCGTCGGTGACCGCAGCGTCGGCACGCTCGGAACCCAGCGAACCGGCAATCGTGTCGGGATGCACGACAAGCCGCCGGCCCACCCATTGGGTGTCCGGGTGGGTGATCACGGTCGCGATCGCGACCGGCCGATGGGCGGCGATGTCCCGGGCCACCGCGCCGAGTTCGGGAAACGTTGTCTGCGAGACGGATTCGACGAAGACGTCGATGATGCCGCCACAGGTCAGGCCCACCGCGAAGGCGTCATCGTCGCTGACACCGTACCGTTCCAGCCGGGGTGTCCCGCTGTGTACCACCTTGGTGGCGAGTTCGTAGACAGCACCTTCCACGCAACCACCCGACACCGACCCGCTCACCGAACCGTCGGGCGCTACCACCATCGCCGCACCCGGGGGCCGGGGCGCGGACCGCAATGTCCGCACGACCGTCGCCAACCCCGCGGTAGCACCGGCGCGCCAGATCGGCAGCAGCTCGGCAAGCACGTCACGCACCCCCTTAAACTAAGTGGTCGCGCCCGTAAGTTCGTCGGGGGTCGCATTCAGGCTGCTCGGGGCTGGATCGGATTGTGCTGGGGTTCGTGGTTGTCGAGCTTGGTCAGCAGGTCGTTCAGGTCGGTGGTGGTGAACTTCC
>NZ_UPHQ01000353.1 GCF_900566055.1 Mycobacterium innocens | reverse complement strand
CCGAGGTGCCTCACATAAAAGTGAGCGCGAAGCGGTGGCTGGTGCCTCACGGATAGTGAGCGCGTGGGGGGCTTGCACTACTTCGTCTCGGCCAATCGGTTGATTGACGGATCTAATGCTTCCAGGTCGATGTGGCGCGCGGCTGCCAGGGTCTCGGTCTTGGCTTTGGCCAGGTCCAGCAGCTGCATTTGGATGGTGTTGATCTGGCGGGTCAGATCGGCCGGGTTGATGCCCTCGATTCGGGCGGCCACGTTCGAGAGTTGTTGTTTATCAAGAACACCCGATGCTTGTAGGCGCTGCCACGGGGTGGCCGGCTTGTCGTAGATGCGCTTGCGGCGACCGGCCGCGGTGGTGGTGTAGCCGACGGGCTTTTTGGTCGGGGTGAAGAAGTTCAGACGCAGCGACACCAACGGCCACAGCCGGTTGAGTAGCTCCAGCTCCGCCGGGGTGTCGTAGCGCCAGTAGAACGCGTGTTTGCGCACCACATGGTTGTTCTTGGACTCCACATGGGCCTGGTCGTTCTTCTGGTACGGCCGCGAGCGAGTCTGGGTGATGTCGCGGTCCTGCAGCCAGCCGGCGACCTCGTGATTGATGAACTCAGCCCCGCAGTCCGAATCGAAAATCACCATGGGAAACGGGAACCGCTGCTGCAGTTCCCTCGATGCCCTCGGTGATCCACTTCGCGGCGTTGTTGCGGATCGAGGCGTTCTCGGTCCAGCCGATCACCAGATCGGTCATCGTCAGGGTGCGGGCGAACTCGCCGATCAACGTCGGGCCGCAGTGCGCGACGGTGTCGGCCTCGATCACCCCCGGGGCCTTGGGCGCCTCATCGGCGCAGGTGCGGATGGCGATCGAATTACGCAGCAGCGGTGAGGGTTTCGTCGTCGAGATGCCCTTGATGCGCATTCTGTCCCGGGCGGGTTTGAGGTAGCGGTCCACAGTGGCCGCGCTCATTGTCTTCAACTCGGCCAAGGCCGCTTCGGTGGCGAACGGCTTGTCAAGATCACCGGCGGCGCTCAGCAGTGGCAACCACAGGTCGCACATGACCACCAGGTACTTGCCGCACGGCATGCCCATCAACGCCCACACATGCTCCAACAGCGCCCTGGCGTCATCGCTGAAACCCCGCGGCCGCAGCGTGCGCCCGTCGACCTGCTCAGCAGGGTCAGGAAGCCTCGGGCCGGTCAGCATCCGCCGCGCCGTCGAGCGACCCATCCCCGTGGTAGCCACCACCCGATCCAGAATCTCGCCCTTGTCCGCCTTCGACGCCTTGCGGTACTGACCTCGCAGTTTGTTGGTTACCTGCCGCCTTGCAGCCATATCGATCTTGCCCCTCCACATCGGGCAAGC
>NZ_UPHQ01000040.1 GCF_900566055.1 Mycobacterium innocens | reverse complement strand
CACCAACCCAACCCCCGCCCACCGTCGCGCCGTGCCCCGGGCCCACCGGCGAACGCGCCCACTGGTGGTGGTATGAACCCTTCCAACCCCAACCACCACCAACACCCAACTAGCGGTGGTGGCCGGTCACCACCAGCACGATATCGAAACCCAAACACCTTGGGGCATCAAGAAACTCGTTCACACCACCCGGCCATCAACACCCGCGGTCACAGCGCGTACTGATACGAGCCAAGTCTGCCGAAACGCTGCCCGGCTGGGCCTGGCACTTCCCATTAGTCGGGTTAAACGCCGTTGACCAGGGCGGAGAACGAATCCACCCCCGCGCCGACGCTGCCGCTCCAGGGCTCGAAGCCGGCTTGGATGCTGGTCAGGTACCACGAGTCGGTGACCGGCTCCAGGGTTTGGGTGTGGTCGATGAACCCCATCACATCGAAGTTGTTCCAGGAGGTGATCGGTGTGGTCGCGACGTAGGACACCACGTTGTTCTGGCCGTTACTGCCCTTCCACACCTGGAAGTTCTGCCCGTCAATGGTGGCGTTGCCCACCACGGAGCCGACCGGCTGGATGGGGCCCTGGTGGTTGAACCAGATCATTACTTCCTGCTGGTTGACGCCGGTTGTGATGGGCGTGGGATTCAGCCAGATGTCATAGGAAGCGTCATAGATACCGCTGCTGGGATAGGTGTAGTTGATGCTGCTGGTGGCAGTCTGGATCTGGCCCAACTGGATCGGGAGGTTGGTGCCGGGCGAACCGGTGCCGTAGTGCCAGCCGTCGTATATCGACGGGTATCCGAGCGGAGCGCCGTTGGTGGGAGCGGAGCCGTTTTCGGTGGCGATGGAAAACCCGGTGGGGGTGACGTTGATCGACTGTCCGCCCGGGTTGTTCCATGCATTGTTTTGCACCACATAGGCATTCTGGATCGTCGTCGTACCGTACTGGGACGTGATCAGCGTGCCGCCGGTGCTGCCCCCGGTGCCGGTCCCCGTGCCACCGGTGCCGGTCCCGGTGCCGCCGGTGCTGCCGCCGGTCCCGGTGCCACTTGTCCCGGTGCCGCCAGTCCCGGTCCCGGTGCCGCCGGTGCTACCGCCGGTCCCGGTGCCACCTGTCCCGGTGCCGCCGGTGCCCGTGCCGCCCGTTACGGGTTGTCCGTTCACCAGCAAATTCGTGGGGGGCGAGTATGAGCCGGTCTGCGCCGCCTGGAACCCGACAGTGACCGAGCTGCCGGGCGCGATCGTGGCGTCATAGCTCTGCGGGGTCACGGTGTAGTGGGTGCCCGACTGGGCGACCTGTCCGTTCCACAGATTCGTGATGGATTCGTTTGAGGGCAAGTCGAATTGGAGTTGCCAGTCGGTCACCGGGGCGGTGCCCGTATTGGTGATCGTGTAGTCGGCGACGAAGCCGTTATTCCATTGCGACGTGGGCGCATATGTCGCCGTGATCCCGCTGCCACCGGTGCCCGTCCCACCGGTGCCCGTGCCGCCGGTACCGGTGCCCGTGCCGCCGGTGCCCGTCCCGCCGGTGCCCGTTCCGGTACCCGTGCCGCCAGTGCTTCCGGTGCCGGTCCCCGTGCCGCCAGTGCTTCCGGTGCCAGTGCCGCCGGTCGTCGTACCACCGGTACCCGTGCCGCCGGTGCTCGTACCGGTGCCGGTGCCACCGGTGTCACCGCCGACGGGTTGTCCATTGACCAGCAAATGCGTCGGTGGCGAGTAGGAGCCGTTCTGCGCGGCTTGGAATCCGACGGTGACCGAATTGCCGGGTTCGATCGTCCCGTTGTAGCTGGCCGGGGTGACGGTGTAGTGCGTGCCGGACTGGGACACCTGCCCATTCCACAGGTTGGTGACGGATTCGTTTGTCGGCAAGTCGAATTGAAGCTGCCAGTTGGTCAGCGGCGTCGTACCCGTATTGGTGATCGTGTAATTCGCGATGAAGCCGCTATTCCACAGAGCCGTCGGAGTGTACGTCGCCGTCACCCCGGTGCCTCCGGTGCTGGCGGCGGTCGTCGCGGTGGACGTCGTCGCGGCCGCAGTCGCCAGGGCGGTGGTGCCACTAGCCGTGCTCGTCGGGGCGGCGGTAGTCGGGTTGACCGCCGCGGTGCCGCTGGTACCGGTGAGGGCGGGGGCCGCGGCCGAGGCCGTCGTGGCGGTGGCGCCACTACCCGTGGTCGTCGTGTCGGCGGAACTCGGGCTGACCGCCGCGGAGCCAGTGCCACCGGTGCCGATCGGCATGGCGCTCCCGTCTCGACCAGAGACAGCGGCCGTCCCGCCACCAGTCCCCGGTGCGGGACTGCCGCTGTTGGTGCTTGCCACGGCCAACCCGCCGTGCCCGCCGGCGCCGGTTGCCACCGACTGACCACCATTGCCGGCGGTCGGTGCGCCCAGCATTCCGAGCAGCCCTTGCACGACATTGCGCAACGGCGCGATGTTTGCCGCCTCGGTGCTCAGATACGACCTCGCACTTGCGGTCAAGGCATTGACGAACTGGTCATGAAACGCCGCCGCCTGGGCGCTCAGCGCTTGATATTCCCGGGCATGCGAGCTGAACAGCCCCGCGATGGCCGCCGACACCTCGTCGGCGCCCGCCGCCAGCAGCCCTGTTGTCGGCCCCGCTGCCGCGGAATTCGCGGCGCTCAGGGTCGAGCCGATGCCGGTGATATCCCTCGCCGCCGCCGCCAGCGCCTCAGGTACGGCAGTCACATATGACATATTCATTCGATCACAACCTTATTACGAACCAATCACTGCCCTATCACGGGCGACCCTAATAAAGTTGATCACGATTTGGTCACGATCTTATCACTGCTTCATTAATTTGCCATGAGATCTTTAAACTGCCAGCACGTCAAATTCGCACGGGGTCACGACAATTCGCGACCGGGCTCATCCGCTGGCCCGGATGCAAGATCTGCACGGAAAGGTTCCGGCAGTAGTTCGCCGAGCCGACGCGGCCCGCCCGGATGGTCGATCAACAGCTCCGGGCCGCCGTGTTCGAGCAACAGCTGACGACACCGTCCGCACGGCATCAATGCCGACCCGGCGCCGTCCACACATGCCAATGCGACCAGCCGACCGCCTCCGGTCGCGTGCAAGGCGCCCACCACTCCGCATTCGGCGCACAGGCCCAGGCCGTAGGAGACATTCTCGACATTGCAGCCGGTGACGACACGGCCGTCGTCAACCAGCGCGGCCGCACCGACCGGGAAGCGTGAATAGGGTGCATACGCACCGGCTAACACCTGAATTGCCTTGTCGCGCAGCATATCCCAATCGACATCAGGCATTCGCAACCCCGCTCGACGATGGGCCGACCCCGGTAGGCAACCTTAACCCCGACGGGACGAGCCGCGTCGACCACGAATGGCCACGCGACACATGATTGCGATCGGACTGTCGGTACCGCCCGCGGACCTGGTCAAGTTAAGCTCGATTGCCCGGCTAGAGCTGTTTGATGCCGTTTCTTACGGGGTTTGGAAGGCGGTGAGGACGGTCTGAATACCAAGGCGACGACCGCGAATCCGGCAGCGCCCACAAAGGGGCCTGAACCTGCCCCCGGATCATCACGCAAACGGCGGCCACCACGGACCCTCTATCGCGGCGACCCCGGCATGTGGTCGTGGGTGCTGCATCGCATCACCGGCGCGACGATCTTCTTCTTCCTGTTCGTCCACGTCCTGGACACCGCGCTGGTGCGGGTCAGCCCCCAGGCGTACAACTCGGTGATCGGCACCTACAAGACGCCGGTCGTCGGCCTGATGGAATTCGGGTTGGTGGTTGCGGTCTCCTACCACGCCCTCAACGGAATCCGGATCATCTTGATCGACTTCTGGTCGCAGGGGCCGCGCTATCAGCGGCTGATGTTGGGCGTCGTCGGCATCGTATGGCTGCTGATCCTGGTGCCCGCGGCGGTGGTGCTGGGCATCCACATGTGGGAGCACTTCCGATGAGCACCCCCGGCGTGCAGCTCAACCCGCAAACCGGCAAGAGCCGCCGCGCACCGGTGCTGCAACGCACCCATGACCGGCCCGCCAGCCTGGACAATCCGCGGTCGCCGCGGCGCCGCGCCGGTATGCCCAACTTCGAGAAATTCGCCTGGCTGTTCATGCGGTTCTCCGGGGTGGTGCTGGTGTTCCTGGCCCTGGGTCACCTGTTCATCGGTCTGATGTGGGACAACGGCGTCTATCGCATCGACTTCAACTACGTGGCGCAGCGCTGGAACTCACCGTTCTGGCAGACCTGGGACCTGCTGCTGTTGTGGCTGGCGCAGTTGCACGGCGGCAACGGACTGCGCGTCATCATCGACGACTACAGCCGCAAGGAATCCACCCGGTTCTGGCTCAATTCGCTGCTGGCGGTGTCGATGACATTCACGCTGGTGCTGGGCAGCTACGTGTTGCTGACCTTCGACGCGAACATCTCCTGAAAGGCGCACATGTTTTCGCCACCTCCTCCTCATCGCTTCGCTCTGCATCGTCGGCGGCGGCGGTGATCCACCAACACCGATACGACGTGGTGATCGTCGGCGCGGGCGGTGCCGGCATGCGCGCTGCGGTAGAGGCCGGTCCGCGGGTCCGCACCGCCGTGTTGACCAAGCTCTACCCCACCCGCAGCCACACCGGCGCCGCCCAGGGCGGCATGTGCGCCGCCCTGGCCAACGTCGAAGACGACAACTGGGAATGGCACACCTTCGACACCGTCAAGGGCGGCGACTACCTGGCTGACCAGGACGCCGTCGAGATCATGTGCAAGGAAGCCATCGACGCGGTGCTGGACCTGGAGAAAATGGGGATGCCGTTCAACCGCACCCCCGAGGGCCGCATCGACCAGCGCCGCTTCGGCGGCCACACCCGCGACCATGGCAAGGCTCCGGTGCGCCGGGCGTGCTACGCCGCCGACCGCACCGGCCACATGATCCTGCAGACCCTCTACCAAAACTGTGTCAAGCACGACGTGGAGTTCTTCAACGAGTTCTACGTACTCGACCTGGCACTCACCCACACTCCCAGCGGCCCGGTGGCCACCGGGGTGGTGGCCTACGAGCTGGCGACCGGCGACATCCACGTCTTCCACGCCAAGGCCGTCGTGATCGCGACCGGCGGCTCCGGCCGGATGTACAAGACCACATCCAACGCGCTCACCCTCACCGGCGACGGCATCGGCATCGTCTTCCGTAAGGGACTTCCGTTGGAGGACATGGAGTTTCACCAGTTCCACCCGACCGGACTGGCCGGCCTGGGCATCCTGATCTCCGAGGCGGTGCGCGGCGAGGGCGGCCGGCTGCTCAACGGCGAGGGTGAACGCTTCATGGAGCGCTACGCCCCCACGATCGTCGACCTGGCTCCCCGCGACATCGTCGCCCGCTCGATGGTGCTGGAGGTGCTGGAGGGCCGCGGCGCCGGCCCGCACAAGGACTACGTCTACATCGACGTGCGCCACCTGGGTGCGGACGTGCTGGAGGCCAAGCTGCCCGACATCACCGAGTTCGCCCGCACCTACCTGGGCGTGGACCCGGTGCACGAGCTGGTCCCGGTCTACCCGACCTGCCACTACGTGATGGGCGGCATCCCCACCACGGTCACCGGCCAGGTGCTGCGGGACAACACCCACACCGTCCCGGGCCTGTACGCGGCCGGCGAGTGCGCGTGCGTGTCGGTACACGGCGCCAACCGGCTGGGCACCAACTCATTGCTGGACATCAACGTGTTCGGTCGCCGGGCCGGCATCGCCGCGGCCAACTACGCGCGCGGTCACGACTTCGTCGAGATGCCACCGAACCCGGCGGCCATGGTCGTGGGATGGGTGAACGACATCCTGTCCGAGCACGGCAACGAACGGGTAGCCGACATCCGCGGCGCGCTGCAGCGCACGATGGACAACAACGCCGCGGTGTTCCGCACCGAGGAAACCCTGAAGCAGGCGCTCACCGACATCCACGCACTCAAGGAGCGATACTCCCGAATCAGCCTGCACGACAAGGGAAAACGCTTCAACAGTGACCTGCTGGAAGCCATCGAGCTGGGCTTCTTGCTGGAGCTGGCCGAGGTCACCGTGGTCGGCGCACTCAACCGCAAGGAATCCCGCGGCGGGCATGCCCGCGAGGACTACCCCAACCGCGACGACGTCAACTACATGCGCCACACCATGGCCTACAAGGAAATTGGGGCCGATAAGGAATTTGGGGCCGATAAGCAGGGCACCGAACTGCTCAGCGACATCGCGCTGGACTTCAAACCCGTCGTGCAGACCCGCTACGAACCCAAGGAACGGAAGTACTGATGGCCGAAGGCGACACTGTGGGATCAGCAGAGGTAGCCGAGACCGAACCGGTGCCGGACCTGCCGGAGAGACCGCTGCCGCCGGTTCCCGAGGGCTCGGTGATGGTGACCGTCAAGATCGCCCGGTTCAACCCGGATGACCCGGAGCGGTACACCGAAACCGGTGGCTGGCAAAGCTTTCGGGTGCCCTGCCTGCCCAGCGACCGGGTGATCAACCTGCTCATCTACATCAAGGGTTACCTCGACGGCACACTGACCTTCCGGCGGTCGTGCGGGCACGGGGTGTGCGGCTCGGATGCCATGCGGATCAACGGCGTCAACCGGCTGGCCTGCAAGGTGCTGATGCGTGACCTGCTGCCGAAAAAGCCCGGTAAGCAACTGACCATCACGGTCGAACCGATTCGCGGGCTGCCGGTGGAAAAGGACCTGGTGGTCGACATGGAGCCGTTCTTCGACGCCTATCGCGCGGTCAAGCCGTATCTGATCACCAGCGGCAATCCGCCCACCCGCGAACGGATTCAGAGCCAGACCGACCGCGCCCGCTACGACGACACCACCAAGTGCATCCTGTGCGCGGCCTGCACCACCAGCTGCCCGGTGTTCTGGAACGAGGGCAGCTACTTCGGCCCGGCGGCGATCGTCAACGCCCACCGCTTCATCTTCGACAGCCGTGACGAGGCCGCCGCCGAACGCCTCGACATCCTCAACGAGGTCGACGGGGTGTGGCGCTGCCGGACCACGTTCAACTGCACCGACGCCTGCCCGCGCGGTATCGAGGTGACCAAGGCGATCCAGGAGGTCAAGCGCGCGCTCATGTTCTCGCGCTGAGCAACCCGAGAAGGCAACCACGTGGCCCTGATCGATCGGCGAAAACTTCGCCATGTACCCGAGGCACCCACCAACCCCACGGCCGACCATCGCGGTGCGCCCGTCTTCGATGTCGCCGACCTCTACCGAGGTCCGATCAGTACGGGTGAGGAGCATGCCGGCGAGGTCGCGCTCGATGAAAAGCTGCGTCAGGCCTACTTCTGGATCGTCAACCAGGCGATCATCAGCCCGCATTACGACATCGACTACTTCCACGGCGCTCACCAGAGTTTCCGATTCGGCGACTCCCAGACCCAGGTCGATCTTCCCAGCGGCCAGTCCTACAGCAGCTTCGTCCTGATCCCCCTGCTCAACTTCGCGGTCCGGCGGCGGTGCCTGCTCGTCGGCGGGCCGGGCCGGGGCAAGACGGCCAGTGCGGTATTGATGGGTGTCTTGGCGGGCTACTCGGTTACCGAAATCCGCCGCGGGATGCAGCATGGTCATCCGGAGATGACGGTGGCGGACCTGCTGGGCAGCCCGCTGCCCGCCGACCTGATCAAAGCCGCCAGCCCGCAGGACATTCGGATCGCCTGGCGGGCTTGGCTGCAGATGCGCGTCCGAATTGTCGACGAGTACAACCGGATTCCCACTCGCACCCAGTCGGCACTGCTGACGCTGATGGGCGACAACTACGCCGAGATGTTCGACCAGGTGCTGGAGTGTCCCGAGGCCGCCTGGTATCTGACCGCCAATGACGACGCCGGCGGCGGCACCTACCACGTGATCGAAGCGCTGCGCGACCGCATCGACGTGGTGGTGGCGGCGCTGAACTTCAACCCGCGCTTCCTCACCCATCTGCTGGACCGGATCGAGGCCGGCTTTCGTCCGGACGAAGTCGTACCCGAACAGCTGGTGTTCAGCGCCGCCGAGCTGGATCGGCTCTATGCGGAGGTCCTCGCCGTCGAGATTCCTTTCGAAGTGCGACGGCGGATCGAGTTCTTCGTCAGCCAGTTCGAGTTCCTCGATGCCGCGGCGTGCACCCTGGAATACAAGACAAAGGACACCGCACGGCTGGCCGGGCTCGATCCGCACCTGCTGGCCCTGGACGACACCGGCCGCGATCGCCTCGCCGACCTGGGCGCGCAAACCCACAACGGGCTGTCGGTGAGGTCGCTGCAGACCATTTTGGTATTTGCAAAAGCGTTGGCGTACTTCCGCGGAACTTGCATCGTCGCGATCGAGGACGTTCGGCACATACTGCCGTTCGTCCTGGTGAACCGGCTGGTTCAGGATCGCGACGCGCCGTTTTTCGAGGTGGCGGGCAACGCCGCCTACCGAGCCGACCGAGTCGGCTGGATCCGGCGCCTGTTCGAGCTGTCCTGCGCGCAATACGACCAACAGGGACTCGACGCCGACGATCCGGTGGTCGATCTGTTCGCCGAGTTCGAGCTGGGCCTCGACGGCATCACCGAGCGCCAGGTGCGCGATCGACTGGTCCGCATCGAGCGCACCTTGAGCGGCTGGTCGACCGGACGAAAGCTGTACGGCACCGTCTACGACGACATCATCGCGCTGAAGTACCTGCACCAGCGCTACACCAACTATCTCGCATGGCTGACCCATGACGCTGGTTGACGGCCCGATGGCCGCCGCGCTCGCCCAGCATCGGGACCGCTGCAACGCGATCGTCGCCAACGCGCGCCGAACCTATGTCGACTTCGACACCACCATCCTGGAGAACCAAATTCGGGGCCCGCTGCGCGACCTCGTCGACTCATGCGACCGGATCTCGCCCGGCTCCGGTGCGCGCGTGCTGGCCGCGGTATTCGACTCCGTTGTCGAGCTCGTCGGCCAGCACCGCCTTGGCGGCGGCTCCCACGACCCGCTGCTGGCCGCGCTGCCGGGGTTGGCGCGGATCCTGCTCGACGAACCGCGCAAGGTCTTCGGTTCACTCGCCAATGCCGTTGTCCACCTGCACCACTGCGGGCTGTCCGTCGGCGAGTGGCTCACCCGCGTGACCACCGCAGCGGCCGCCGGTAACCCGACGATGACGATGCGTGCCGGACAGGTCGCGGCCTGGCTGCTTGGCCTCAGCCAGTACCGCGACAGCGCCCTGAGCGTCGCGGTGACGCTCAGTGATGCCGCATTCAGCGCCGCAGTCGGCGTCAACGGGGTGACGGCAGCCGACACCCTGCAACGGATGCGGGACAACCGGTGGTGGCGACCCGGCCGAACCCCTACCGGCGCTCCGTCCGTCGCCCACCGGGTGGGGGCTTTCCGAGGGTTCGGAGGTCAGTTCTTGAGTCCGCCGCGGGTCGGGGTCCGGGCCGGGCACATCGTGGTCTGCTCCGGACCAGACGCCTGGTTGCTGCACGCCGATGCCTGGGGCGCCACGCTGACCCGCACCGAACCGCAGAGCATCGATTTTTCCTCGGCCACAAAGGCTTTCGTTCCCCCGGGGGTGCGCCCGGTCAGTGTCGCCGCTACCGCGGACATGACCGCGCTCACGGTGCCCACCAGCTATCAGGTGCTGGTCGTGGAGCCCGGCCGATGACGACCGTCGCCACCGCGGCCGACGCCCGCCAAGAATGGCACCGACGCTGGTCCGACGCCCTGGCGTTATGGAGTCGGTTCACCCGGCTGCGCGAGCCGCAGTTGTGCACGACGACCGAGCAGGCCAACAGGTCGGGCCTGGACGGCAGCTTCGCCATGATCCGGCTGACCGACCAACTGGTGGTGATCGACCTACAACAGGTGATCGAGCGGAACCTGGTGGACCTGCCGCTGGAGATCATGGGTCATGAGATCGGCCACCACATCCTGTGTCCGGCCAACCTCACCGACCAAGCGCGGATGCTGGCCCGCATGCGCTGGGCGCTGCCGGGGGTGGAAGGCGCCGCACCGGCCGTGGCCAACCTCTACGCCGACCTGCACATCAACGACCGGCTGCAACGCGGCTCCGGCCTGCGCATGGACGAGGTGTATCGCCGACTGAAAGCGCATGCCCCCGAGGGACCGATCAGCGACTTGTGGCGCCTCTACCAGCGCATCTACGAGATCTTGTGGGCATTGCGCCGCGGCGACCTGTCCCCCGGTCCGCTGCCCGACCGGATCGAAGGCGACGCCCAGTTGGGAAGTCGGCTGGTGCGTGCCTACCGTTCGGACTGGCTCGACGGGGCAGCCGGGTTCGCCGCTCTATGCCTGCCGTATCTGGCTCAAGACCCTGACGCCCGCCGCGTTCTGGCCGGCTGGGACGACTCGCTGAACACGGCCGGGGGTGTGGTACCGCCCGGGCTCACCGACATGGACGCCGGCGAACGGACCGAGCCACTGCATCCCGCCAACGACCCGCGGGTCACCGAGGGCGCTGAACCTGTTGCAGCACAGCCGCTCTCAGAAGTTCCGTCGGCCGCGCCGCGGGTCCAGGCTCGCGAGCCCTTCCAGTACGGCGAACTGCTGCGCGCGCTGGGTCTGAAGCTGAGCGACCATGACGTCGCGGTCCGCTACTACCGGGAGGCGGCCCAGCGTCACCTCATCCCGTTCCCGTCGAGGCCGGCGCCTAGCACTGGAGACCTGGTGCCGGAAGGCCTTTCGCCGTGGACGGTGGGGGAACCGATGGCCGACATCGATTGGCTGCACTCGGTCATTCGCAGCCCGCTCGTCATACCGGGCGTCACCACCGTCAAGCGAGTAATGGCCCCCGAGGAAGACCTGCCGCCGCGCCCGCAACCACTGGACCTCGACCTCTACATCGACTCGTCGGGCTCCATCGTCAACCCGCAACGACAGCTGTCTTTCCTGGCGCTGGCCGCAGCGATCATCGCGCTGTCCTGCCTGCGCTGCGGCGGCCGTGTCCAGGCCACCCTGTGGAGCGGTGCGCGGCGGTTCGAAACCACCGCCGGTTTCATCACCGACACCGAACGCATCTTGCGGATCGTCACCGGCTACCTCCGCGGCGGCACCGCCTTTCCGATCCACGTACTGCGCGACACTTACGCTGCTCGCACCGAACGGGACCGGCCCGTGCACGTGCTGGTGATCTCGGATGACGGCGTGACGACGATGTTCAACCAGGACGAACACGGCAACGACGGCGCGGTGATCGCCCGGGAATCGTTGGCTCGGGCGCGCGGTGGCGGCACCATGGTGCTCAACCTGTACCGGTGGCCCGACGACTTGAATCCGGCCGTCGAGATGGGCTGGGACGTGGTTTCGATCCGCGGCTGGGCAGAGTTGCTGGGTTTCGCCCGCCGTTTCGCGCGCCAGGCATACCCGGGCCGGTGAACGACATGTCCACGCCTTCAGTTGCCACGCTGGTTCATCGGTTGGCCGACTGTCCGGACGACTTCTTGGCGCCGCCATTGATCGGTGACCGCGGACTAGTCGCAGTCGCCGCGGTGGTCGGCGACACCCTGGCCTCATTGGGCGCCGCCATACCCGACGACTGGGTGGCCGGCCTCACGCCCGGCCAACCGGACGCGGCGACGGAAAACTGGCTGCGAGCCTGTCTGGTGTCCTGCTGGCTGGCCACCGACGAATCGGCACGATCTGTGTTGTCCGGGGCCGCTTTTCTGGGGTTCTTGGGTGAGGAGCTGTGGGCAATGGCCGCCTTGGTGCGCGCCGAACTGCTGGTGCGCGATCCCGACCGGCGTGAGGAACTCGCCCGTCTGATGTTCCGCCGCGCGGGGGGGGTGCCCGCCGGCGAAACCGTCGAACAAGCAGCCGACCGGCTGTCCACCCTGGACTCGGCGACGCGGGCGCGGGTGGAGGCCGAGGCCCGAGCCGCCGAAGCGCGGGCCAAGGAAGTGCGCGCCGCCCTGGCCCGCAAGCGTGCCGCGGAAGCCGCGGCCCGAGCATCAAGGGAATAGCCCATGCCACGATTCACGCCCATGGGATCCGGCGTCGTTCCCTTCGCGGAACGCCATCCGCTCATTTCTGCCACCGGGCGGAAGACCCTTGATGCGCTGCTCGAAGCGCCCGGCGCGCCGTTGTGGAACCATCACTGCGGCGACCGCTTGAACCGCGAGGCGCTCGACCGAGTCAACGCCTACGCGGCGTCCGTGGTCCTCGATCCCCCGCGCTGGCGTCCCGATCACCGACCGCCGTGGCTGGCCGGCTACCTTGCCCGCGCCCGGCAGGTGGTGCCGCGCTACCGCCAAACCGACGCCGCGTCACCAGCTTTCACCACCGACCGGGCGAACCTGGCCCGCGGCTGGTGGGAACTGGTTCCCGACGACGCCGACCTCGACGACCTCATCTGGTTCCCGACGTCGGGATCGGGACATCCGGCGGTCGTGGTGCCCACGCACCCGGTCTCGGTTTCCTGCTACTACGCCTTGCTGCTGCAGGCCGCCCGCTGGCATGGCGTCACCGTGCAGTTCCGGGCCGACCGCGCCGACTGGATGACCGTGGTGAGTCAGCGGCACGGCGGCTTCATCGTGCCGTCTTGGTCGTCATTTCTCGGCTGTGCGACCGCCAAGGTGAACCTCGAGGATGCGGGCTGGCCGGATCCCCTGGCCCGGCGGCGTTTCTTGGCGCACCACGATCCCCAGGTGATCACCGGCGACCCGGTCTCACTGACTCAGCTCGCCGGGCTGGACGTGGACCTGCATCCCAAGGTGCTGATCTCCACCGCGTTGCACCTCAGCGCCGCCACCCGACAACGAGTTGCCCAGCGCTTCGGATGTCCGGTCATCGACGTGTACTCCACCACCGAATCGGGCCCGGTCGCCGCCAGCCGTCCCGGACGCGGCATGGCCTTGCTGCAGCCACGGCTGTTCGTGGAGGTGCTCGAAGATGCCGGCATGCCTTGTACGCCAGGAGCTTTGGGGCAAATCGCGCTCACCGGCGGGATGAATCCGTACCTGCCGCTGCTGCGCTACCGCACCGGGGACAGCGCCCGGCTGGTGTGGTCGGGCGACCAGCCGGTCATCGAAGACCTGGTTGGCCGCACCCCGGTGATGTTGAGCCGTGCGGACGGCACCCAAGCGAACTCGTTCGACGTCACCCAGCTTTTCCAGGAGCTGCCGCTGCGTCGCTGGACGGTCCATCAACACGCCGACACGTCGATCACCGTGCGACGGGAGCTGGAGGTCGGCGCCACAGACAATGCCGACGACCTCATCGTCGCAGCGCTGCGCCGCGCACTCGGCCCCGTCCCGGTAGCCGTCGAGCCGCTGACGGCACCCGACAAGGTCACTCCGTTCAGCACCGCGGGGCCACGATGAGCTGGGCCGACTGTTGCTTCCTGACCTGCTCGGTGCTGCCGGTACGGATGGCCTGCCAGTGCAGCTGCCCGTTCTGCTTTTCGCGCTCATCGATTTCCGCGCTGGAAGCTGCGCCGGCCCGCTGGTCGGATGAGGAGCTGCGGAGCTACTTCCGGTGGTCGGCGAGCAGGGGTGCCAGCCGGATGGTGGTCACCGGAGGCGGCGAGCCGCTGCTGCGCCCTGACGAGTGCGTGCGAGCCATTCGGTTGGCCGCCGACGTTTTCGACGAGATCGCGCTGTTCACCAACGGGGCCCGACTGAGTTCGCCCGTCGCCGCCGAGTTGCGGGCCGCGGGCCTAACATATCTGTGTTGGTCTCGCCACGCCGTGGGCGACGCCGAGAACCGGGCGATCATGGGCGATGCCGCGCCCACCGCCGAAGCGGTGTTGGCGGTCGCGCAGGGCGTGGGATTGCCGGTTCGAGCAACCTGCGTGATGAGCACCGCCGGTGTCGCCGACCCCGACCAGGTCTGGGCGTACATCGGGGCGTTCACGGCGCTGGGCGTAGCCGAATTCACCTTCAAGCACACGTATGTGGCGTCGGCACGGTCGCTGCTTTCCTCGTCTGACGCCAACCAGTGGTGCCGGGAGCACCGAATTCACGCTGATCCGTTCGCCGGTCGTGGCCACGTCGTCGGGGGCCTGCCATGGGGTCCCACAATCCGTCGCATTGGGAAGGTGCAGGTATGTCATTACTACGAACCGACACCGGAGTGGGAGCTGCGGCATCGGCTGGCCCGCTCGTCCAACCTGCTGGCGGACGGCCGGGTGTACGCGTCGCTGGAAGACCGGGCCAGCCTGCTGTACCGGCTGGGCTGCTCACCGATGCGGGCTGCGAACCGTTAGTCGATGCGGACCTGCTCGCGGGTGCCATCCTGCCGGATCAGGTCGAGGCGCTGCGCCCGCTACTACCCGTGGGTTCTCGCATCGCGGCCGAGGCCTACCGGAGCGCCGTTGCGCAGCTGAGCGCCGACGACCTGTCCAACCATTACCGCGACGGCCAAGACTGGCTGCGCCATGTCTTCGCACCCGCACTCATTGACCGGGTGCAACGACTCAGCGAAGGCGAATGGGATTTGACCGGCTGGCAGCTGTTTGCGGCCGGAAGCGACGTCGACCTCATCACCCACATCATCGAGGCGGTGGCGGCCGCGGGTCAGGTTGTGATCTACCCGGGCGACTGGTACGGCTTCATGGTCGGCGCCACCCATGACCACGCCGTCCGGTTCGACGCCGCGGGATCAGCAGACCTGGCCTGCTTGTGCGTGCCGTCGGTGCGCAACGGTCACCTGACCGACGAGATGCTCGCATTCCTGGCCCGCTCGCCGGCGCGACTACTCAACATCAACCTCTTTCCGACGCTGGCCGCCGCAGACCGCGCGGAGATCGCCCGGGCGCTGCGGCCGCTGCTTCCCGGCGCGCTGCTGTCGATCAGTTTCAGCCGCGGGTTCGGCCTGACCGCCTCGCAGCTGGGCGTGCTGCTCGTCCCGCCCGGTCACCCGTTGGCAACCAGATACCGGCGGCAGTGGGACTGGTACTCGTACTTCTACAACGCCCTGGCCGCTCGGGCCTTCATGGCCGTCGACATGGCAGCGCTGGCCGAGGTCGACGCCGCGCGGCGGGACTGGGTGGCCGATTGGCTTTCGAAACGTCAATTACCCACCGTGGCGTCGGGCAGCTACTACGTACGCAGCTTCCGTCCGGACGGACCCGTCGCCGACCACCTTCGGCCGTTGTTCCGGCACGGGGTGTTGCGCTGCTGCCTCAAGCCGACAATCACGGGGTAGCAGCATCTTCGGGCGCCAACTCGCCGGGCTGATTACCCGTGACCGTCCTGAACGGGGTCGACGGAATGCGGCGCCGCAGGACTATTTCCAACCGCACCGAAGCCTCACCTCGTCGACCACGGTTTGCCAGGACGCACCGTCCATGCACAGCTGGCTGGCGCTGAGCACCAGCCGTTCCGGAGTCCCGGGCAGCAGCGACACGGCGAACAATCGGCCGGTGCGCATGTCGAAGGAAGCACGTTGGCGGGCGACGACATCGGCGACCAAGACCCCCGGAGGTTCCACTGCCCATCCCCAGCCGCCGCCCGGACGAGCGGCCCAGCGGTCGAAGAACGGTTCGAACACGGTGCCCAGAGCCGGGTTGGCCGCGAAGACCTCCTCGACCGCGGTGCGGACCCGTCCCTGGTCCACGCGCGAATCGGCAACCAGGACCGCGGTGTGCATCAGCGGCTCGATGTCCTCGAGCCCGGGCAGCTCAGCGATATACGAGTAGGACGACACGTCCACAGACTCCGACGCCATCCTCGGCGAATCCTTGGCGGATCCTTGGAGCCGTCACACTTTGGCGACCCGTCTCGTCTGATGGGTATGACAACGAAAACCCGCATCGAGCCCCTGCCTCCGCAGCGCGCCGGACTGCTGGTTCGCGCCATGTACCGAGTCGCCAAGCGCCGCTTCGGCGAGGTCCCTGAGCCGCTGGCGGTCACTGCGCATCATCGGCGCCTGCTGCTCGCCAGCGCCGTGCACGAGACGATGGTCCAGCGCGCGTCGCAAACACTGCCGGCCAGCGTGCGTGAGCTGGCGGTGTTGTGGACCGCGCGTCAGGTCGGCTGCTCATGGTGTGTCGACTTCGGCACCATGCTGCAGCGCCTCGACGGCCTCGACATCGAAAGGCTCACGGAGATAGACGATTACGCGACATCTCCGGCGTTCAGCGACGACGAGCGCGCCGCCATCGCCTACGCTCAGGCCATGACCACCGATCCGCATACCGTCACCGACGAGCAGGTGGCCGACCTGCGGGCCCGCTTCGGCGATGCCGGCGTGATCGAGCTGACCTATCAAATCGGCTTGGAGAACATGCGAGCGCGGATGAACGCCGCGCTGGGGATGACCGAGCAGGGCTTCAGTTCCGGTGACGCCTGCCGGGTTCCGTGGGCTACGGCCTGACCCACCCCGGTCTCCTTGCCCGGTTCAGGCCACGCTCTGGCTCGTCAGCTGTCATCCTTGGCGTCATGTATGACACCGAGCACGTCGTTCTCATCCACGGCGTGTGGGGCACTGCAGACGGCTGGGCTCCGGCCCGGGCGGCCTTCGAACAGCGCGGTTTCACGGTGCACACTCCGACGCTGCGTCATCACGAACTGCCGTTGCAGGAAGGTGCCATGAAGGACCGGTATCAGCAAGGGACCTCTGTGGAAATTGCCGGCGCAGACCACCTCGTCTTCTGGGGGCGGTGGCTACCCGCCACCATGGGTCATATCGAGGACTGGATGGCTGAAAATCGGGTGTTCGCACATTCGGCCTAGCACCGACGGAGCCTCGATTCGTTCAATTTTTGAACTAAATTGTGCCTGATCTCGTATCAACTGAAAGGGAGCCGCCGATGTCGTGGTATGTGACCGCAGCACCCGAGGCTATTGCCACAGCTTCCGGGAACTTGACCGGCATCGAGGAGGCGATCAAGAAGGCCGCGGCTGCGGCGTCGTCTTCGACGACGGGGATCGCCGCGGCGGCGGCCGACGAGGTGTCGACGGCGATCGCGACGCTTTTCGGCGGCTACGCCCAAGAGTTTCAGACGCTGGTCGCCCGGACAACGCTGTTTCACAACGAGTTCTCGCGCGCGTTGAGCGCGGCCGGGGCCGCGTACGTGGCCGCTGAGGCCGCGAATGCGTCACCGCTGGGGTCGCTGTTGGCGCAAGTCAAAAGCCTGTCTTCACCCGTTGAACGGCTGCTTGGGTCTCCGCTAATTGGTGGCCCCGGTACCGCAACGCTGGGAGCGCTGCTCAACTCGGCGACCAATGCGGTGGGTTTGGGCGGGGTGCTGAACTTCCCTTCCACTGCCTTCACCGCCCCGGGCACCAACGGAGTGACCGGGGTCAGGATCGGGTTCTCGTTCCTGCAAATCCCCGTCGGCCCAAGTTCCTTCCTCGGCTTTACGATTCCCCAATTCAACTACCCGGCCCCCGCGCTGTGGTATTTCCCGACGCAGGCGAACGGGCCGGTCAACGCCACCGGCACCGTCTATCTGCAGCACGGCTTCGGGGCTTTCGGCTTGTTGTACCAGCCGTTGGCTATCGAGCTGGCGCAGCAGACCAACAGCGTCGTGGTCACTCCGACCATCCCGTCGATTCCGTTGCCGTTCGGCCTGTTTCTAAACAGCCCGGAGATGCAGCAGGGCGTGGCGTCGTTGTTCCTGGGTCCCCAGACGAATCTGAACATCAGCGCGCAACGGGCCGGTTATTTCGGCACGCTGCCGCAGGATTTCATCCTGTCCGGACACTCCGCCGGCGGCGGCCTGGCCACGATCGCCGGCGGGAATTACCTCGCCGCCCTCGGGGGTGGCACCAACCACCTCAAGGGTGTGGTGATGTTCGACGGCGTCGCCAACAACGCAACGGCCTTCGGGAACGCGATCGCCAACCTGCAGGCGGCCAATGTCCCCGTCTATACGGTCGCCGCGCCACCGCAGCCGTGGAACGCGTTCGGCAACACCACGAACCAACTGGTCAGTCTGTACCCGAGTCAGTTCGTCGGGGCCGAGATCGTGGGCGGCTCGCACGTCGACTCGATGCTGGGCCTGAACCCCCTCACCGACCTCATCCTGCAGTTGGTGACCGGGTTCTCCCCGCCCGGCGCCACCTCGGCGGTGTACACGCTGTCCACCGGCTGGATCAACGACATCTGGGCCGGAGCGAGCCCGGCCGCCCCGATATACGGGATCTACGGGCCCACCGGCAACTACGTGCCGCCCGGCGGTCAGGCGACCTTCCTCGGCCCGACCGCCGCGATCATACTGCCGGTGTAGCCCGCAACGGCGACCCGGTGAACTTGTCGGGGTTGGCGATATCCCATATCGCACAAACCTTTCCGTCGCGAACCGTCATCGCGGTGATCCGCGGCGCCATGTCCCGATGCCCGTCGGCACCGGCGAAACCCGTTGTGTAGGCGCCGAGTTCGCCGTTGACCAACGCCAGCTGATTTGCGGTGAAGAATGCCGGGCCGTAGCGACGGGCCAGGCCGAACATGAACCGAACCACCTTGTCCGCGCCGTGAATGACCTGAACGGCCGTGGGGGCCTTCCCATTCGAGTCGCCGGTAAAGGTCACATCGGGATGCAGCAGCGACACCACGGTGTCCAGGTCGCCGGCGGCCATGGCGGCCATCAGCTTGCCGACCACCTCGTTGTGGGCGGGGTCAGATTGTGGCGGGCGGTCCGCTGCGTCGCTCGCTACAGCCTTGCGGGCCCGCGATGCCAGTTGCCGGGCAGCGGACTCGCTGGTCCCCAGCACCTCGGCGATGTCGGCGAAGGGCACCGAAAACCCGTCGTGCAGCACGAACGCGACCCGCTGATCTGGCGACAGCCGTTCCAGCACCACCATCGCCGCGAACCGGGCATCTTCGGCGGCCACCACGGCCGTCAGCGGGTCGGCGCCGTCAAACCCGGTCACCACGGGTTCGGGCAGCCAGTTGCCGGTGTAGGTCTCCCTGCGGTGCGCCGCCGACCTCAATTTGTCCAGACCGAGCCGGCTCACCACCGTGGTCAGCCACGCCCGCAGGTCGTCGATCTCCCGGTCGTAGGTGTCCCAGCGCAGCCAGGCTTCCTGGACGATGTCCTCGGCGTCGGCCACGGTTCCGGTGAGCCGGTAGGCGACCGACATCAGATGCGGTCGCAGCTCCTCGAATTCGGTGATCTGCGTCCCAGTGGCAGACAGGGCCATAGCCCGAGGGTAGCGCTACGCTCGCGAACAAATGACGAGCAACCTCTGGCTACATTTCGCCCGCCACGGCGCGGGGATCACACCGCCGGTCATCACCCGCGGCGACGGCGTGACCATCTACGACGACCGCGGCAAAAGCTACCTCGACGCGCTGTCCGGGCTGTTCGTGGTGCAGGTCGGTCACGGCCGTGGCGAACTCGCCGAGACCGCCGCCCGCCAGGCGGGCACGCTGTCGTACTTCCCGCTGTGGGGTTATGCCACCCCGACGGCGATCGAGCTTTCCGAGCGGCTGGCTCGCTACGCGCCCGGCGACCTGAACCGGGTGTTCTTCACCAGCGGCGGCACCGAGGCCGTCGAAACGGCCTGGAAAGTGGCCAAGCAGTACTTCAAGCTCACCGGCAAACCCGGGAAACACAAGGTCATTTCGCGCTCGATCGCCTACCACGGCACCACCCAGGGCGCGCTGGCGATCACCGGCCTGCCGGCGTACAAGGCACCGTTCGAGCCGGTCACCCCGGGTGGGTTCCGGGTGCCCAACACCAACTTCTACCGCGCGCCGGTCACCGACGTCACGGTGTTCGGGCGGTGGGCCGCCGACCGGATCGCCGAGGCGATCGAATTCGAAGGCCCGGACACCGTCGCCGCGGTGTTCTTGGAACCGGTGCAGAACGCCGGCGGGTCCATCCCGCCGCCGCCGGGCTATTTCCAGCGCGTCCGCGAGATCTGCGACGAATACGACGTGCTGCTGGTCTCCGACGAGGTGATCTGCGCGTTCGGGCGGATCGGGTCGATGTTCGCCTGTGACGACTTCGGCTACCTGCCCGACATGATCACCTGCGCCAAGGGCCTGACCTCCGGTTACTCGCCGCTGGGCGCCATGATCGCCAGCGACCGGGTCTTCGAGCCGTTCAACGACGGCACGACGATGTTCGCGCACGGATACACCTTCGGCGGTCATCCGGTGTCGACGGCCGTCGCGCTGGCCAACCTCGACATCTTCGAGCGCGAGGGCCTCAACGATCGCGTCAAGCAGCACTCCCCCGTACTGCGAGCCACCTTGGAAAGGCTCTACGACCTGCCGATCGTCGGCGATGTGCGCGGCGAGGGCTTCTTCTTCAGCATCGAACTGGTCAAAGACCAGGCGACCAGGCAAACCTTCACCGGCGAGGAACGCCGATCGCTGCTGAGCCGGGTGTCCGCGGCGCTGTTCGAGGCCGGGCTGTATTGCCGCACCGACGACCGCGGCGATCCGGTGATCCAGCTGGCGCCACCGCTGATCAGCGGTCAGGCCGAATTCGACACCATCGAAGCCACCCTGCGCGCCGTGCTCGGCGGGATACCCGGCTAACCCCAGAACCGTCGCTTGGGCAGCACCTTCTTGACCGCCCCGACCGCCTCGCGCACCTGCTGCGCCCCTTCCTCGGTCGGGCTGCACAGGTATCTGGTCAGTGCGTCGCACAGCACCGTGAGCGCCGCCGTCAGCGCGGGATCGGTCGCCGCGTCGCGATGCACGATCAGTTCCGCACAAACCTCGTCGAGTCCCGAGTCGTCGCCGCCAGCCAATCCCTTCTCCAGCAGCTTGAGCAGTTCCTTGAGGGCACGTTTACGGGCGGCCGGTGCACCGGCAAGCGGTACGGCGTCCTTCATCGCGGTGACACCGCGCACCGCAGCCGCTGCCGGGGCCGGCAGGAAGCCCACGGCCGATGCCACCCATCCCGACGGCAGCTCGACGGGCTGCACGACCTCGGTGAGCGGGCCGGCCTCGGTGTGTTCGGGATCGATGGCCACGAACGCGGTGAACCTCGACAGCACCCCGAACCGGATCGAATGCGCGACCAGACGCTCGGCCAGCTCCCCAGAGTCGCGACCCGACGCGTAGTCGTCCTCCAGGTCACGGACTACCGAACGCGCCCAAATAGTCTGCACCGCAAAAGCTTCCGGTGCCACCCGGGCGGGTAGGGCCGCCCGGAACGGGCCGTCGGGGGCGTCGGCCCCGACGCGCAGCGTCACTTCGGTATCGGGGACCGCAGGACCGCGATAGCGCCCGGAGATCACGCAGGGCACCCCGGCGAAGGCGTCGGGGAGCCGGCTGGGCGTGATGCTGCCGTCGACGATCTCGATACCGTCGGCGCGCACCCGCACCGAGGTCAGCGCCGGCCGTCCGATGGTCCGGGCCAGCCTGGACATCGCCTCGTCCAGGCGCGCCTCGGATTCCACCAGCTCGGCCCGCCCGCGGCCCAGCCGGGCCAGCCGGTCCAGGAAGCCGGCGTTGACCGCCCGGTCGATGCCCACGCAGTAGATGCGAGTTCGCCCGATCGAGGGCGCCAAGGCTCGCAACAGGTGGTCCTCCCCGGTGATCTGGCCGTCGGTCACCAACACCACACTGGCCTGCCGGTCCTCCCCCGAGCCGGCGAGCATCTGCACGGCCCGATGCAGCGGCTCGGCCATCTCCGTCCCGCCCCGGCTGCGCAACGAGCCCAGCCAGGACGCCGCCGCGAACCGGTTCTGATCCGAACCGGTGAGCAACCCCGGCGCCATCTCCGGCGGCGTATCGATCCGGTCGTCGAAGGCCAGCACGCAGAACCGGTCGACGGTGTCGAGCATGTCCACAATGCGTCCTGCCGCTCGCCGGGCGGCGACCATCTTCCAGCCGCCCATCGACCCCGAGCGATCCAGCACCACGACGACGTCGCGCGCGGCGCTGGACGGCTGCGCGGGCGGCACCACGGTGACCGACCAGGTGCCTTCATCACCGTCGGCATCCGGGACCAGCAGCGCCGACGACGACAGCTCGCCGCGGTCGACACGGAACCGCAGCACGAAATCACGGTCGGCGCGGCCGCCCGGCTCCAGCCGCAGCCGGGTCAGCCCGTCGGCGGAGGCTTCCAGAACGCTAGTCGGAAGCGAGGACCGCAGGTCGGCGACAGGCAGGCCGCCGCCGTCGACGCTCACCGAGATCTGCACGTCGGGGCGCTCGTCGGCCTCCGCAAGCTGCGGTGGGGTCACCCGCGACGCGTCGGGCACCGCGTCGGTGTCGCGCGCCCAACCCGGACCGGTCTGGTCACCGGGCAGCGGGGTTCCGGTGGTGTAGCGCGGGGCGACGACGAGCGGGAAGCGGAAGGTGGCCTCGCCGTCCTCGAACGCCAGCGGGCCGGTCAGCCGCATCTCGATAGCGGCTTCCTCGCCCGGCCCGAGATTGCCCACCCGCACCGAGAACACGTCCGAGCGGTCCTCCTCCACGATCGCGGCGCGCTGGCCGACGGCCAAGGCCTGCTCGTAGTCGGCGCGGGCCTGGGCGCGCTCCTTGAGCACGCCGACCACCCGCCGCCCGGCCAGATCGGCGACGAAATCGGTGACACCCGCGCGGGCCGGCAGCGGGAACACGTAGGTCGCCTCGATGCTGGTTTCACCGGTGTTGGCGAAACGTTGCCGCACGGTCGACGTCGCGGTCATCCCGACGACCACGGTGTCCACGCTGATCGCCCGCAACGGCAGCCGCCGCCCGTCCGCCGAGCTGAGCTCGCCGCACGTCGGCCTGCCCCCCGGTCCGGGTGCGACGGTGATCAGGGGCAGCAATTTCGTACTCATGGGGCGTCCTTTCGGGTGACGGCGAGCAGGTCCAGCAACGGCGCGGCGGCCTGCCGCAAGGTGTCGAGCGCCGGGAGCGGGCCGTCGATCAGCACCGTGACGGTGTCGGAGAGCCGGACGGCGTGAACGTCGGTGACGGCTGGGGCGGCGGCCGGCGCCGGGGCGGTCTGGGGCACGGCGCGCCAGAAGCGGCCGGCCGCCCGCGATGGTTCCGCGGCGGGCTCGGGATCCCCAAGGTCAGCCGGTATGACGCCGGCCGGGACCGCGGCCAGCGACGCCAGCTCCGCCGGCGACATCGAGGCCAACCGGTCGCCGATCTCCTCCAGCGACAAACCCTTGCCCTGCAGCCGCTTGACGGCGACCAGGCGCAGCAGGTGAGTGCGCCCATAGGTTAGCGCGCGCCCCCGGGTTCCGGGGCCCGGCAGCAAACCCCGCGCCGTGTAGTACCGGATCATCCGTTCCGCCGGCACCGCCTTGGCCTGGCGGTTTTCCGGCGCGGCACCAGACGCCCGCACTGCCGTGGCGGCCAGCGCGGCGAATTCGGGCAGCGTGAGAAGTGACGGCATACTATTTGACAGTGTCATACAGTTAATCGACACTGTCAAATAGTATTTATTAACTTCCGCCTCACCAGTCACAGCGCGGCGCCGCGCGATCCGGCCGCCGATCGCCTAATCTGCACACCGATGTACCTCTTACGCGCAGCATCGTGCCTGGTCGCCGCGGTATTCCTGGCAGCGGGGCCGGCCGCTGTGCCGACCGCACACGCCGAACCCAGCGCGGCGGCCAACGGCGCCGGAAATTGCCCGTACAAGGTGTCCACCCCGCCCGCGGTGGACTCCTCGGAAGTCCCGACGGCCGGTGACCCGCCGCTGCCGCTGGCGGTGCCCCCGACACCGGTCGGCGGCAACGCGCTGGCCGGCTGCGGCATCATCACCGCACCGGACACCCCGGCGGTACCGGGCGACGTCTCCGCCGAGGCGTGGCTGGTCGCCGACCTGGACAGCGGCGCCGTCATCGCCGCCCGCGATCCGCACGGCCGGCACCGCCCGGCCAGCATCATCAAGGTGCTGGTCGCGATGGCCGCGATCAACGAGCTGAACCTCAACAAGTCGGTCGCCGGGACCGACGACGACGCGGCCGCCGAGGGCACCAAGGTAGGCGTCGACGCCGGCGGCAGCTACACCATCAACCAGCTGCTGCACGGCCTGCTGATGCATTCGGGCAACGACGCCGCGCACGCGTTGGCCCGCCAACTCGGCGGTATGCAGATGGCGCTGGAAAAGATCAACGTGCTGGCCGCCAAGCTGGGCGGGCGCGACACCCGGGTGGCGACGCCGTCCGGACTCGACGGACCGGGCATGAGCACCTCGGCCTACGACATCGGGCTGTTCTATCGGTACGCCTGGCGCAACCCCACTTTCGCCGACATCGTCGCCACCCGCAGCTACGACTTCCCCGGCCACGGCGACCATCCCGGCTACGAACTGGAAAACGACAACCAGCTGCTCTACCACTACCCGGGTGCACTGGGCGGCAAGACCGGTTACACCGACGACGCCGGACAGACCTTCGTCGGCGCGGCCAACCGCAACGGCCGCCGCCTGATGGCGGTGCTGCTGCACGGAACCCGGCAGCCGATCGCGCCGTGGGAACAAGCCGCCCACCTGCTGGACTACGGCTTCAGCACCCCGCAGGGCACCCAGATCGGTTCGCTGATCGAGCCCGACCCAGCGCTGGCGTCGGGCAAGGACAAACCGAGCGACCGGCAGCCCGATGCGTCGCAGGCGGCCGGGCTCATGTCTTCGGCCGACGCTTTGCCGGTCCGGGTCGGGGTGGCGGTGATCGGCGCCGTCGTCGTGTTCGGGTTGATCATGGTCGCACGGTCGATGAACAGCCGCGCTCAGCACTAAACTCTGCGAGATGACTGCCCTGTACGAGGACGCGGGCCTCACCCTGGACGACGACGGCATCACCATCCGCCGCTATTACTTCCCCTTTGCTGGCTCGAAGCGAATCGCCTACCACGACATCAAGGGCATCAAGACCGAACAGATGGGCTGGGCGTCGGGCAAGGGCCGCTTCTGGGGCGCGACCGACCCGCGCTACTGGTTCCCGCTGGACGTGCGGCGGGGCAGCAAGAACACCCTGCTGATCCTCGATGTGGGCAGCCGGGTCAAACCATGCATCACCCCCGAGGACCCCGACCGCGTCATCGACTTACTCAAGGCCCGGGTATCGGCGAGCTGAGCTGTCGGTGCAGCGGGGAATACAGGTCGGGCTCACCGCGGCCAGCGTCGGCCTCATCTACGGCTACGACCTGTCCAGCATCGCCGGCGCGCTGCTGTTCGTCACCGAGGAGTTCGGTCTCACCACCCGCCAGCAGGAGCTGCTGACCACGACGGTGGTGATCGGCCAGATCATCGGGGCGCTCGGGGCCGGTGTGCTGGCCAACGCTATCGGACGCAACAAGTCGGCGGTGCTGCTCACCGCCGGCTTCGCGCTGTTCGCGCTGCTCGGCGCGTCGGCCGTGTCGTTTCCGATGCTGCTGATCGCCCGCCTGTTGCTGGGGGTGACGATCGGCGTGGCGGTGGTGGTGGTTCCGGTGTACGTGGCCGAATCCGCGCCGGCGGCGGTGCGCGGGTCGTTGCTGACCGCGTATCAGGTGGCCATTCTCAGCGGCATCATCCTGGGCTACCTGGTGGGTTACCTGCTGGCCGGCGCGCATGGCTGGCGGTGGATCCTGGGGCTCGCGGCGGTACCCGCCACGCTGCTGCTGCCGTTCTTGGCGCGGCTGCCCGACACCGCTCGCTGGTATCTGCTCAAGGGCCGAGCCGACGAGGCACGAACGGCGCTGCTGCGCATCGAATCCGAGGCCACCGTCGATGCCCAGCTGGCGGGCATGGCCGGCGCTCTCGGCGAAGGCAGCGGACGGGTTTCCGAGATGCTGCGACCGCCGTATCGGCGCGCCACCTTGTTCGTGGTCAGCCTCGGCTTCCTGGTCCAGATCACCGGGATCAACGCGATCATCTATTACAGCCCGCGGATCTTTGCAGCCATGGGTTTCACGGGTGATTTCGCGTTGTTGGGGCTGCCGGCGCTGGTGCAGCTGGCCGGATTGTCGGCGGTCTTCGTCTCGCTGTTTTCCGTTGACCGGTGGGGCCGGCGCCCCGTCCTGCTGTCGGGCATCGCGATGATGATCGCCGCTGACGGCGTACTGGTCGTGACATTCACCCACAGCGCCGGCAGCGGGCTGATCGGCGGATTCGGCGGGGTGCTGCTGTTCATCGTCGGCTTCAACTTCGGGTTCGGCTCGCTGGTCTGGGTGTACGCCGGCGAAAGCTTCCCCGCCCGGCTGCGGTCGATGGGGTCGAGCGCGATGCTCACCTCGACGCTGACGGGCAATGCGATCGTTGCCGCCCTATTTCTCACCATGCTGCATTGGCTCGGCGGCGCAGCCGTTTTCGCGCTCTTCGGGGCGCTCACCGTGATCGCCTTCGTGGTGGTGCTCGGGTATGCGCCGGAGACCAAGGGCCGCGAGCTCGAGGAGATCCAGCGTTACTGGGAGAACGGCGGCCACTGGCCTACCGAACCTTCCCAAGCCCCGGAGACTCGGTGAGCCTGGTCTGTGCCGGCACCGCCGTCATCGACGGCCGAGTATGCCGGCCGGGTTGGGTACGAACAGCGGGCCGGACGATTTCGGCCTGCGCAGCCGGCCAGCCACCGCAGCCGGCCGACGTCGATTTCCCCCATTCCGTTGTGGTGCCCGGTTTCGTCGACATGCACGTGCACGGCGGCGGCGGCGCGTCCTGCACCGACGGGCACATCGCCCGGGCGGCCGGCTTTCACCTGCGGCACGGCACCACGACCATGCTGGCCAGCCTGGTCACCGCCGGGCCAGCCGAGCTGCTCGACGCGGTAGCTCGGGCCGCCGAAGCGACCCGGTCGGGCGCCGTCGCCGGCATCCATCTGGAAGGGCCGTGGTTGAGTCCGGCGCGCTGCGGCGCACATGACCCAACTCAGATGCGCGCCCCGGACCCGGCCGAGATCGACGCGGTGCTGGCCGCCGCCGACGGCACCATTCGGATGGTGACGCTGGCCCCCGAGCTGCCCGCCGCGGACCAGGCGATCCTCCGTTTTCTAGGCGCGAATATTGTTGTGGCAGTAGGCCATTCGGACGCGACATACGAACAGGCTCGGCACGCCGTGGGGCTCGGTGCGACGGTGGGCACCCATCTGTTCAACGCGATGCCGCCGCTGGACCATCGCGCGCCGGGGCCGGCGCCGGCCTTGCTGGAGGACCCTCGGGTGACGGTCGAACTGATCGCCGACGGCGTCCACCTCCACCCCGCGGTGGTGCGGACGGTGATCGCGGCCGTCGGCCCAGGGCGGGTGGCCCTGATCACTGACGCGATGGCCGCCGCGGGATCCGGCGACGGGGCATATCGGCTGGGCTCGGTGCCGATCGACGTCGAGGCCGGCGTGGCGCGGGTGCGCGGGACGTCGACGATCGCCGGCAGCACGGCCACCATGGATCAGCTGTTTCGCAGCGTGGCCGGAGCGGATCCAGACGACCACGCGCTGGCCGCCGCGGTGCAGATGACCTCGACAACCCCGGCCCACGCGCTCGGGCTGGCGGGCGTCGGCAGTCTGCGGGTCGGCTTTGACGCCAATCTCGTTGTCCTGGACCGCGATCTGCGGGTGGTCGCGGTGATGCGCAACGGGACGTGGCAGACGCAACCCGGGAAAACGTGAGAGCCCTCGCCGCGACCTACGCAACCGTAGCGTTTCTCAACAATTGACAAGAGTTGTGTCGGGTGAGTTTGATATTTCCGAACTCGTGAGCCAGGCCCCGGTGCAGTGGTCGACCACGGCCTTGCCGTGCAGGTAGGCCGAATGCAAGTAGAACGCCAGCAAAAGGAGTGCCGGTAGTGACGCTGCGCGTAGTACCTCACCGGTCCAGGGTCGATGATGCCGCGGCCGAGACCCAACTGATCTCGGGCGCATCAGGCGGATCGTTATGACGGCACCGGTCTGGATTGCCTCCCCGCCGGAGGTGCATTCGGCGTTGCTGAGTTCGGGCCCGGGCCCCGCTCCGCTGCTGGCGGCAGCCGCGGCGTGGACCTCGCTGAGCACCGAATATGCCGCTGTCGCAGAAGAACTCACCGCAGCACTGGCCACGGTGCAGGCCGCGGCGTGGCAAGGCCCGAGCGCCGAGCGCTATGTGGCCGCGCATGTGCCTTATGTGGCCTGGTTGACCCAGGCCAGTGCCGACAGCGCGGCGCTGGCCACCCAGCACGAAGCCGCGGCGACGGCCTATGCCGGCGCGCTGGCGGCGATGCCGACGCTGGCGGAATTGGCCGCCAACCACCTCACCCACGGGGTGCTGGTGGCGACGAATTTCTTTGGGATCAACACCATCCCGATCGCCCTCAATGAAGCTGACTATGTGCGGATGTGGATCCAGGCGGCCACCACGATGGGCGTCTACGAGGCCGTTGCGGGTGCGGCGGTGGCGTCAGCGCCCCGGACCGCACCGGCGCCGGTACTGCTCAGCGCCGGAGTCGGCACGGCCAGCGCCCTTTCCGCCGCCACCGCGGTGGGAGAACTTCCGATCATCATCGTGATCTTGATACAGATCGTTCTGATATTGCTCGAGCTCCTATTTGCCGTGGTCGCATACACGATCGTGATCGCGCTCATCACGCCACTGCTGATCCTCACCTACGCGATCGTCTTCGCGATCCTGGGCCTCATCTTTGGCCCGCCGTTGCTCGTGATCGCAACGCCGTTCGTGCTGACCGGCGCGTTGGTCGCGGTGCCGACGTCGTTGGCGACCGCGTTGCCGATCGGCATTTGCGTGGGCAGCCAGCTGGCTGTGGACGCCGAGCCGGTCGATGACGACCTCAAGACGGCGGACCCGGTGCTGGTTTCCGCGATGGGGAGTGGGTCTGCTCCGGTGCGGCTGCCGGCAGGTGGTGCGACGGCGCCGGCGGTCAGGCCCGTCTCGGCGGTGGCACCGGCTCCCGCGGCCACACCGGCGTCGGTGCCGGCTTCCGACCGGGGTGCCGGGACGTGGGGATTTGCCGGGACCGCCGGTAAGGCGGCCGTCGCGCAGCCATCGGGGTTGGCAGTGCTGCCTGGCGAGGGACTCGCCGCCGCTCCGCGGGTGCCGATGCTGCCGAGCGGCTGGGGCGCCGATCTGGTCGCCGCGGTGAGTTAACGGCGCTACTACCGTTGCCGGCGCAGTAGTCGTGAAAACGTCAGCGCCCCAAGCGCTCCGGTGGCCACCGCGGCCACGGTCTGGCGTGCCGACAGGCCCTCGTCGACCTGTATCCGCGGCCGGATGATCGCGGGGCCCGGCGGATCGACATGTTTGGCACGCGGGTCGTCGCCGGTTTCGGTGGCCGCCCAGGCGGTGGCGAACAGGACCAGGTAGGCAGTGACATAGGCGAACACCATCAAACCCAGCACCGGCCCGAACGTCGCGCCCGCCGGGCTGCGCAGGACCATCCGCAGGTAGATCGACCCCACCTGCTTGAACAGCTCGAACCCGACCGCCGCCATCAAACCGGCCCGCATCGAGGTGACGAAGCGTCCCGACTGCCGCGGCAGCCGCGCGATCATCCAGGTGAACAACAGCCACGACACCACCACCGACAGCACTACCGAGATCGCCCTGAAGATCCAATCCAGCACCGAATACTCCGGGATTCCAAGCCATTTCAAAGCTGTCGCCATCGGCCGCAGGTAACTAAACGCGGTGAGTGCAATGGTCGCCATGGTCACTACGAACGTCCCGACCATCGCTGCCAGGTCTGAGAGCTTGTTACGCACGTAGTTCCCCAACTCGACGGGATGCGCCCACATCTCGCTCAGCGCCACCCGCAGATGTGACATCCACCCCAGCCCGGCCCACGCCGCGGTGGCCAGGCCGATGACGCCGACCGACGCCCGCGCATCGATCGCCGAGTTCATCAAGTCGATCAGCTGCTGACCGAAGGCCCCCGGAACCAGGGCCCGGATCCGGTCATAGGTCATGTTCAGCAGTTTGTCGTTGCGCGACAGGGTGAACCCGACGACGGCGAAACCGACCATCAGCAACGGGAACAACGCGAAGATCGTGTAATACGTCAGGCCGGCCGCGTAGAAGCCGCCGCGGCGCTCACTGAACCGCGTGTAGGCGCGCATCGCATGGTCGAACCACCCGTACCGGGCCCGCAGCCGATCAAGGATTCCAGGCTCGCCCTGCTCGCTCATGGCAGGTGATTACCCCGTTGCGGTAGGAAACCCAGCCTTTCATAGACCCGTTGCACGGTTTTGCTGGCGACGTCGTGAGCGCGCTCGGCACCGGCCTGCAGCACGGACTCGAGCTCGGCCACGTCGGCGGTCAGCTCGTCGACCCGGGCCTTGATAGGGCTGACGTAGGCGACGACGGCCTCTGCGGTGTCCTTCTTCAGGTCGCCGTAGCCGCGTCCTACGTAGCCGTCGACGAGGGTGTCGATGCCGACCCCGGTGACCGCCGACTGGATGCTGAGCAGATTCGACACACCAGGTTTGGCGTCCGGGTCGTAGCGAATCTCGCGTTCGCTGTCGGTCACCGCCGAACGAATCTTCTTGGCGGACAACGCCGGGTCGTCGAGCAGGCTGATCAGCCCGGCGTCGGTGCTGGCCGACTTGCTCATCTTCGCAGTCGGGTCCTGCAGGTCGTAGATCTTGGCGGTGATCTTGGGAATGAGCACATCGGGAACCACGAAGGTGTCCGGGAAGCGGCTGTTGAACCGCTGCGCGACGTCGCGTGCCAGCTCCAGGTGCTGGCGCTGGTCCTCCCCCACCGGCACCAGGTCGCTGTCGTAGGCCAGCACGTCGGCGGCCTGCAAGACCGGGTAGGTGAACAGGCCGACGGTGGTGGACTCGGCGCCCTGGCGACTCGACTTGTCTTTGAACTGAGTCATCCGCGAGGCCTGACCGAAACCGGTGAAACACCCCAGCACCCAGGCCAACTGGCTGTGGGCGGGGACGTGACTCTGCACGAAAATGGTGGCGCGCGCGGCATCGATGCCCAGCGCCAGGTACTGCGCGGCGGTGATCAGGGTCCGGCGACGCAGCGCCTGCGGATCCTGCGGCAGCGTGATCGCGTGCAGGTCGACCACGCAGAAGAACGCGTCATGGTCGTCCTGCAGCGCAACCCACTGGGTGACGGCGCCCAGAGCGTTGCCCAGGTGAAGCGAATCGGAGGTTGGCTGCACGCCGGAGAAAATCCGGCGGGATCCGGTGGGGGTGCTCATGATGCCCCTGATCTTGTCACGCGGGCAGCGGGGTGATTCGAGACGCTTGCGATACCGGCGGTACCACCTTGTAATGTCGGAAATATGACGACCCGTACACCGATCCACCTGGGTTCCGGCGAGCCGGTCCTGCTGCTCCACCCGTTTCTGCTGTCCCAGGCGGTATGGGAGAAGGTGGCCCGGCGGCTGGCCGACACCGGCCGTTACGAGGTCTTCGCCCCGACCATGGCCAGCCACAACGGCGGACCCCGTGCCGGTACCTGGTTTCTGTCCTCGGCGGTGCTGGCCGATCACGTCGAGCGCCAGATGGACGAACTGGGCTGGGATACCGCGCACATCGTCGGCAACTCGCTCGGCGGCTGGGTGGCATTCGAGCTGGAGCGGCGCGGGCGGGCACGCAGCGTCACCGGCATCGCCCCCGCCGGCGGTTGGCACCGCTGGAGCCCAGCCAAGTTCGAGGTGATCGGCAAGTTCATCCTGGGTATCCCACTGCTGGTGTCCGCCTGGATGTTCCGGCAGCGGGTGCTGCGGCTGCCGTTCAGCCGCCGGCTGGCCACCTATGCGATCAGCGCCTCACCGGACGGGGTCACCGACGCCGAACTGCACGGCATCATCGACGACGTGGCGCACTGCCCGGCCTACTTCCAGCTGCTGCTCAAGGCGCTGCTCATGCACGGCTTGCGGGAACTGGCCGAGAACGCCGTCCCGGCGCATCTGGTGATCTGCGGTAAGGACCGGATCATCCCCTCACCCCGCTACACCCGGCACTTCACCACCCACCTGCCCGACGACCACCGCGTCACGGTGATCAAGGACGTGGGCCACGTTCCGATGTACGAGGCGCCGGACCGCATCACCGAGGTGATCAGCAGCTTCATCGAAGAGTGCTGCCCGCACATCCGGGCCGTCGATCCGCCGGCGAGCTAACCAGCCAGGTTCCCGTCGAGTGTGCGGCTTCCACGGTGAGCGCACACTCCAGCGCGCCGGGAGCAACCGGGTCTAACCAACCAGCCTTTTCTCCAGGTTCTCCGCAATCGCGTCGAGAAACTCCTCGCTGTTGAGCCAGCCCTGCTCGGGGCCGATCAGGATGGCCAGATCCTTGGTCATCTTGCCGCTCTCCACCGTCTTGATGACCACGTCTTCCAGTGTCTGGGCGAATTCGACGACCGCGGGGGTGTGGTCCAGCTTTCCGCGATGGGCCAGCCCGCGGGTCCAGGCGAAGATCGAGGCGATCGGATTGGTCGAGGTGGGCTGTCCGGCCTGGTACTGGCGGTAATGACGGGTGACGGTGCCGTGGGCGGCTTCGGCCTCGACCGTCTTGCCGTCGGCGGTCATGAGCACCGACGTCATCAGTCCCAGCGAGCCGTAGCCCTGCGCGACGGTATCGGACTGGACGTCGCCGTCGTAGTTCTTGCACGCCCAGACGTAGCCGCCTTCCCACTTCAGGCACGCGGCAACCATGTCGTCGATCAGGCGGTGCTCGTAGGTCAGGCCTTCTGCTTCGAACTTGTCCTTGAATTCGGTTTCGTAGATCCGCTGGAACTCGTCTTTGAACATGCCGTCGTAGGCCTTGAGAATGGTGTTCTTGGTCGACAGATAGACCGGCCATTTGGCGTTCAGGCCGTAGGAGAACGACGCCCGGGCGAAATCCTGGATGGATTTGCGGAAGTTGTACATTCCCATCACGACGCCGCCGTCTTCGGGAATGGACACGAGTTCATGGACGATCGGCTGACCGCCGTCCGCGGGAGTGAATGTCAGGGTGACGGTGCCGGGCTTTTCCACCTTGAAATTCGTCGCGCGGTATTGATCGCCGAAAGCGTGCCGGCCGATCACAATTGGTTTGGTCCAGCCCGGAACCAGCCGCGGCACATTCGAGATCACGATAGGCTCGCGGAAGATGGTGCCGCCCAAGATGTTTCGTATCGTTCCGTTGGGTGACAGCCACATCTTCTTCAGGTTGAATTCCTGGACGCGCGCCTCGTCGGGGGTGATGGTCGCGCATTTGACGCCCACACCGTGGCGCTTGATGGCATAGGCCGCGTCGATGGTCACCTGGTCGTTCGTCTCGTCACGGTTTTCGATGCCCAGGTCGTAATACTCCACGTTGATGTCGAGATGCGGCAGTATCAGCTTGTCCTTGATCAGCTTCCAGATGACGCGGGTCATCTCGTCACCGTCGAGCTCTACCAACGGGCCTTTGACCTTGATCTTGGCGTCACTGGACATGTGGGCCCGAATCCTCCAGCATGGTGAGCTTTGGGTGAGCGGTTGCTCTTGTGGCCAGGTTACTAGCCGGGTTCACCCGCTCTACCGGGTCGCAGTTAGGTCGGAGTTGGCATGAAGCAGCCGCCGTACGGTAGGCTTCGAATCGGTCATGAGCGCCAGCGTCAAGCCCCGGCTTGCTGGCCGGCAACCCTCCAACCGCGGTGGGGTGCCCCGGGTGATGACCCGGTTGAGTAGCCACAATCGGCTACACGGCAAGCGCGGGTCCGCCATGACGGGCCCCCTGAGCTGACGGGGAGTTACGTCTATGAGCGCCGAAAACACCAGCACCGACGGCGATCCGGCCGCGCACTGGTCGTTCGAAACCAAGCAGATTCACGCCGGCCAGCAGCCCGACTCCGCCACCAATGCGCGGGCGCTGCCGATTTACCAGACCACCTCGTACACCTTCGAAAACACCGCGCACGCTGCGGCGTTGTTCGGTCTCGAGATGCCCGGCAACATCTACACGCGGATCGGCAACCCGACCACTGATGTGGTCGAGCAGCGCATCGCGGCCCTCGAGGGCGGGGTGGCCGCGTTGTTCCTGTCCTCCGGTCAGGCCGCGGAGACCTTCGCCATCCTGAACCTGGCCGGCGCGGGTGATCACATCGTGTCTAGCCCGCGGCTGTACGGGGGCACCTATAACCTGTTCCACTATTCGCTGGCGAAGCTGGGCATCGAGGTCAGCTTCGTCGAGGATCCCGACGATCTGGACTCCTGGCAGGCGGCCGTCCGGCCGAACACCAAAGCCTTTTTCGCCGAGACCATCTCCAACCCGCAGATCGACATCCTGGACACCCCGGGGGTCGCCGAGGTCGCCCACCGCAACGGCGTACCGCTGATCGTCGACAACACCATCGCCACGCCCTACCTGATCCAGCCGTTCACCCAGGGCGCCGACATCGTGGTGCACTCGGCCACCAAGTACCTCGGCGGACACGGCGCCGCGATCGCGGGTGTGATCGTCGACGGCGGAACGTTCGACTGGACGCAGGGCCGCTTCCCCGGATTCACCACACCCGACCCCAGTTACCACGGCGTGGTTTTCGCCGAATTGGGACCACCGGCGTTCGCCCTCAAGGCCAGGGTGCAGCTGCTGCGCGATCTGGGTTCGGCGGCCTCGCCGTTCAACGCGTTTTTGGTCGCGCAGGGTCTGGAGACGCTGAGTCTGCGGATTGAGCGGCACGTCGCGAATGCCCAACGCGTGGCCGAGTTCCTGGACGCCCGCGACGACGTGCTGTCGGTCAACTACGCGGGGCTGCCCCGTTCGCCGTGGCATGAGCGGGCAAAGAAGCTGGCACCCAAGGGAACCGGTGCTGTCCTGTCCTTCGAGCTGGCCGGCGGCGTCGAGGCCGGCAAGGCGTTCGTCAACGCGCTGAAACTGCACAGCCACGTCGCCAACATCGGTGACGTGCGCTCGCTGGTAATCCACCCGGCATCCACCACCCACGCCCAGCTGAGCCCGGCCGAGCAGCTGGCCACCGGCGTCAGCCCGGGGTTGGTGCGGTTAGCCGTCGGGATCGAGGGTATCGACGACATCCTGGCCGACCTCGAACTCGGCTTTGCCGCGGCCCGAAAATTCAGCGAGTTCAGCGGCGAGTCGCAGGCCGTGGCTGCCTTCTGAGGGGCTCTGACGTGACGATCTCCGAGGTGCCCACCCAGACGCTGCCCGCCGAAGGTGAAATCGGTTTGGTCGACATCGGCTCGCTACGCCTGGAAAGCGGGGCGGTGATCGACGACGTCTGCATCGCCGTACAGCGTTGGGGCAAGTTGTCACCCACCCGCGACAACGTGGTGGTGGTGCTGCACGCGCTCACCGGTGATTCGCACATCACCGGGCCCGCCGGACCGGGGCACCCCACCCCCGGCTGGTGGGATGGGGTCGCCGGACCGGGCGCGCCGATCGACACCGACCGCTGGTGCGCGGTGGCCACCAATGTGCTGGGCGGTTGCCGCGGCTCAACCGGGCCCAGTTTCCTTGCACGCGACGGAAAGCCTTGGGGCTCAAGGTTTCCGACGATCACGGTACGCGACCAGGTGCAGGCCGATATGGCTGCGCTGGCCGCGTTGGGCATCACCCAGGTAGCCGCCGTGGTCGGCGGGTCCATGGGCGGGGCCCGCGCGTTGGAATGGATTGTCGGCCACCCCGACCGGGTACGCTCGGCGCTGCTACTGGCGGTCGGCGCACGCGCCACCGCGGACCAGATCGGCACCCAGACAACCCAGATCGAGGCCATCAAGGCCGACCCGAATTGGCAGGGCGGCAACTACCACGACACGGACCGCAAGCCCGAGGCGGGGCTGAAGATCGCCCGGCGCGTTGCGCACCTGACCTACCGCGGCGAGATCGAACTCGACAACCGGTTCGCCAACCGCGGCCAGGACGGCGAAGATCCCACCGACGGCGGGCGCTACGCCGTACAGAGCTACCTGGAACACCAGGGGGACAAGCTGCTGTCCCGATTCGACGCCGGCAGCTATGTGGTGTTGACCGAGACCCTCAACAGCCACGACGTCGGCCGCGGACGCGGCGGGGTCGTCGCGGCGCTGCGCGGCTGTCCGGTGCCCGTCGTCGTCGGGGGTATCACCTCCGACCGGCTCTATCCGCTGCGCTTGCAGCAGGAATTGGCCGAGTTGCTGCCCGGCTGCGCCGGGCTACAGGTTGTCGACTCGGTCTGCGGGCACGACGGGTTCCTGATCGAAATGGAGGCTGTCGGCGAATTGATCCGTCAGACACTGCTTTTGGCCGACCAGCAAGCCGACCATCAAGGCGTGCGTCCATGGTGACCCGGTCCAGCCAGGACCCGTCGCTGTCATTCGGTTCGGCGGCGGCAGCCTACGAGCGGGGACGCCCCTCTTATCCACCCGAAGCCATCGACTGGCTGCTGCCGGCCGGCGCCCGCGACGTTCTTGACCTGGGCGCCGGCACCGGCAAACTGACCACCCGACTGGTCGAGCGCGGGCTCGACGTGGTGGCCGTCGACCCGATTCCCGAAATGCTTGAAGTGCTGCGGGCCTCCCTGCCGGATACGTTGGCGCTGCTGGGCACGGCGGAAGAGATTCCGTTGGAGGACAACAGCGTCGACGCGGTGCTGGTGGCTCAGGCCTGGCATTGGGTGGATCCCGCGCGCGCCATCCCCGAGGTTGCGCGGGTGCTGCGGCCCGGCGGGCGGCTGGGTTTGGTCTGGAACACCCGCGACGAGCGGCTCGGCTGGGTCCGCGAATTGGGCCAGATCATCGGGCGTGACGGCGACCCCACACGTGACAAAGCGACGCTGCCCGAACCGTTCACCGACGTGGAACGTTTCCAGGTCGAATGGACGAATTACCTTACGCCTCAGGCTTTGATCGACCTGGTGGCGTCTCGCACCTACTGCATCACCTCACCGGCGAAGGTGCGCACCAAGACACTGGGCCAGGTCCGTCAGTTGTTGGCCACTCATCCGGCGCTGGCGAATTCGGCCGGTTTGGCGCTGCCATACGTCACGGTGTGCGTACGGGCAACGCTGTCCTGAGGATCGGGTGGCGTTGCGGCGCTGGTGAATAGCAAGCCCGAGAATGGTATAGCGCCGTTCCAGTGCCCCGAGTTGTCAGACGCAACTGCGACTTTCCCATCAGCCACATCAGCCTCCACGGGTTTGGGATGTTGGTTGTGCCCGGTTGTCAGCGACAAATGCGTTGCGCCCCTCGGCTTGTCGCTGGTGGCCGACGGCGCCGAGTGCGCACTGGCGGCGCCGACTGTGCACTGGCGGCGCCGACTGTGCGCTGGCGGCGCCGAGTGTGCCGTCAGGGCGGCCGATCGCGGCGGTTCCCGCCCTACATACACGGTCAAAGCCGCCACTGCACACCCGATGCGGCCGGCATGACAGCCGATTCGGTGAGCACGGCAGACATCCCCCGAACGCCTGCCATCACAAGCGGTTTGAGCGACGGTGCGGTATCGCTGTGTGGAAAAACAGAGCCAGGCGCAAGAAGACATCGTTGACCAGCCGCATTCGTGGCCACCATAAATGTCCGAGTGAGGTGGGCAAATTGTGCACCAGACTCAGACTGAGGTCCATGTGAAAGATGCGATTGCCGGGCCAGAATCACGCTGCGCGAGTTGACCAGATCAGCACCGTCGCTAGCAATCGATCTCTGCGTTCAGACCGAATTCGGCCAAGGTACGCGACACGGCCTCCCGCAGCTCATCTTTGGTATTTGAGCGACCGACAATATACGCCGAGACTCCGATACGCATCTTCCCGCGACTCCGCCCCGAACCCAGAAGCATTCGTCCGCCGGTGCCCTCGAGTTCGTTTTTCGTGAGATCAGGATCAATCAATCTCATGTGCGCCAAGTCGGCATCGGTGCCGTCGGGCCGGTTCGCGGCCGGGGGCAGGTCACCGACATTGGAGCAAGTGACGGGAAGGCTGGGACCACCCGCCGCCATCCCGACGAGCCTCCTGGCCACCCACGTCGGTGTCATCGCTGCCAGCGGGAGCGGCGCCAGGAACTCGCTGCTGGTATCCTCCATCGCTTCGAGGACCGCTCGCGTGATCTTCGCGTGCATTTCCCGAAGATCCGTCGCCGCGTGCTCCGGGTCGACTGCGACGTCCACAGCCGTCAACGCGTTGCCCCGGGTGTCACCTTCGGTCCGAAGCGACACCACAAATCGTAGGGTGACTGTTCCGTCGTCCCGAACACGTCCAACCCGCACCGCGAGTCTGCAGGCAACCCCTCCCACAAGCGAGTTACTGTTCGCGCCAAGCCTTTTGGCACAAGCATCCCATTCCGCGAGGTCGATGCATGCGGTCACGGCAGGCACCTCCACCGTCTGGTCGCCGCCGGCCGTCCTCGGGGAAGGCGGTGCCGCTTTGATCGATGATTGAAACTCATCGCGATCACTGCGGAGCCTTCGAACCACGCCACCCAAAGCGTGCAAGACGTCGGGCAGTTCCTTGACGGTTTGCCGGAGATCCTCACGCAGGGCCGGCCTGAGGGCTCGCGATCCCGCAGGCCGATAACCGAGATCCAGCGTCCGGCCCTCGACCGCGTCGACTATCGCCTGGCCGAAAGCGATCGCGTCCACGACCGCATGCGAAGCCACCAGGCTCACCGCGGTCCCGCCGTCCTCGAGCGGCAGCACCCCGAGATGCCAGCCCGGACCCCACTCCGGATCGATGGGTAGCCGCGCCCGCTCGTCGGTCCATGCGTCCACATCGGTGCGCCGCCGCGGAGTTGCGGCGAAGTCAATCTCCTCTGTCGCCGGGGCCAAGACCCAGCGATCGCGCGCGAACGGCAATGGAGACCGTTCGATCCTGCGTCCCAACAACCCGCATCCGAGATTACGGTGAAAACGCCGCAACCCGTCAACGTCGACGGCACGGTCATATATCCAAGTCACCTGGATCAGCGAGACGTGGCCTGCTCGCAGCCCGAGGAATGCGGCTTGATCCAGGTATGCGAGCCTATCGTCCACCAGCTCAACGCCGCCCGTGCCGACCTCAGCCGCTGCGACCGCAGGCGCCGCGGTGACGCTGAGCAGGTCGGCCAGGTGGTCGGCGAGCATGGCGGGGCTGGGGTGGTCGAAGGTAATAGTGGCCGGCAAGGCTACTCCGGTTTGGGCCGACAGGGTGTTGCGCAGTTCCAGCGCACTTAGCGAGTCGATGCCGAGGTCTTTGAAGGGCTGATCGGGGTCCATAGCCGCCGGGTCCGGGTGAGCCAACACTGCTGCAGTGGCGGTGATGACCAGGTTGGCCAGGATGGCGTGTTGTCGCTCGGGGGTCAGCCCGGCCAGCCGGGCACCGAGCGCGCGCGAGTCGGCCGCGACGGCCTGCGGCCGGGTGGTGATCAGCGCGGACAGGATCGGAGGCAGGCTGTTCTCACGGGCTAAAGCCGCCAGCGCCCGGGTGCTGAGCGGGGCTGGGATCAGATTGGGGTGCTGCTGGGAAATGGCGGCATCGAACAGCGCCACACCTTGGCCGGCGGTGATCGGGACCATCCCGCTGCGGGCAAGGCGGGTTACATCGCGCGTGTCGAGGTGGCCGGTCATCCCTGATGAGGGCTGCCAATACCCCCAGGCCAGACTGGTAGCCCCCTGCTGGCGGCCGCGGGCCAGGGCGTCTAGGACGGCGTTGGCGGCCGCGTAGTTAGCCTGTCCCGGGGCGCCCAGGACACCGGCGGCTGAGGAGAACAACACAAACGCGGCCAGCTCGGTGTTGGCGGTGAGTTGGTGTAGATACCAGGCACTATCGGCTTTGGCGGCTAGCACGTTGTCGAGCTGTTGTGCGGTGAGCTGGCTGGTCACTGCGTCATCAAGCACTCCGGCAGCGTGGATAACCGCGGTCAATGGGTGCCCGGCGGGAATCGAGTCGATCAGGGCCGCCAGCTCGGTCGGGTTGGCACAGTCGCAGGCGCTGATCGTGACATGCGCACCCAAACCATTCAGGCGCTCGGCAAGCTCGACCGCTTCGACCGTGCCGGAGCCGCGTCGTGAGATCAACAACAATCGACGCACCCCGTAGGCCGTGACCAGGTGTTCGGCGAACAACCCGCCGAGCATGCCGGTGCCCCCGGTGATCAACACCGTGCCCGCCGGATCGAGCACCGCAGGAGGGGTGAGCACGATTTTCCCACTGTGGCGGCCCTGGCTCATGTCCCGGAACGCCTGGGGGGCGCGCAGCAACCCGTAGCTCGTCACCGGCAGGGGCTGGATCACCGCGGCATTGATCAACTCGCTCACCACGGCCCAGTTGTGTTGCAGCTGTTCGGGGGTGGCCACGCTCAGGTCGTAGACGTGGTAGCTCAGGCCGGGATGAGTCTGTGCGACGTCGGCGGCTACCCGGATGTCGGTCTTACCGATCTCGATAAAACGCCCGCCCGGGGCCAGCAGCTGTAGCGACGCGTCCACAAAATCGCCACTAAGACTGTTCAACACCACGTCCATCCCGCGCCCGCCACTGGCTGCGGCGAAGGTGTCACGGAAATCCAGGGTGCGTGAGGAAGCGATGTGATCCTCGAGTATGCCCAGCCCGCGCAGGACGTGATGCTTAGCGGGATGGGCGGTGGCGAACACCTCAGCACCCAGGTGCTGCGCAATGCGGATCGCGGCCTGACCGACCCCGCCGGCACCGGAGTGGATGAGCACCCGCTGCCCGGCTGAGAGATGCGCGATATCGATCAGAGCGCCGCAGGCGGTCATAAAAGCTGCCGGGACCGAAGCCGCTTGCGGGTAGGACCATCCCGGCGGGACGGCTTTCACGTTGCGGTGATCGGTGGTGGCGGTGGGGGCGAACGCGTTGTTGGGGAACAGCCCCATCACTGCATCCCCCGGCGCGAAATCTGTGACGTCGTCTGCTGTGTCGATGACGATCCCGGCCGCTTCCCCACCAAGGCCTTCAGCGCTGATCGCGGCCAAGGCGACCACCACATCACGGAAGTTCAAGCCTGCAGCACGGATCCGCACCCGGATCTGTCCCGGCCCCAGTGCCGCCGGTGCTGGGGTGGGAGCCAGCGCCAGGTTGGCCAAATCCCCGCGACCGGTGCTGACCAGCTGCCAGTACGGTGTCGGGGGTGGGGTCAACGCCTGTGCCGGGGTCAGCCGAGGAATGTGAGCGACGCCGTCACGCAAAGCCAGCTGCGGCTCACCGCTCGTACCGGTGAACGTAGCCAGCAGTTGCAGCAGGGTGTCAGTACTGGTGGGGCCATGGTCGGTATCGACCAACCGGATCCGGTCCGGATACTCATTTTGAGTGCTGTGGATCAGCGCCCACGCCGCGGCCTGCGCCAGATCCGGCGCCCGATCATAAGGACTGATCGTCACCGCGCGAGACGACAGAACCACCAGCATCGTGCCGGACGTGTCTGGGCGGGCCAACCAGGCCTGCACCCCGGCCAACACCCGTCGGGTCAGCTCATGAATGCTCGACACGGGATCACCGTCATCGCCACGAAGATCCGGCGCGGCTAAAGACCAGATCACCACCTGCGGGCATGGCCTCACCGCGTCCAAATCGGGGCGCACGGAGCCGTGGCGCAGCCTCGTCGGTAGCGCACCGAGATCTTCGGCAACGACCACCCAGTCCGGCTGCTCGGCCACCGTGGCGGCACGGTGGGTGGTGGGCAGGGACGGCCAGGCCAGCTCCCACAAATCCTGACCGGACCGCGCTGCCGCCGTGCCTGGTGTGAGAGTCGAAGTGTCGGGCAGGACCCGTACAACAACCGTGTCGATGCTGATTACCGGCGCGCCGGCGGGATCGCTGGCCTGCAGGGTGAAGGCGTCGGCGCCGGTGCGGGTCAGCCACACCTGCAGCCGGGTGGCCGCGGTCGCATACAGCGTGACGCCGCTAAACACGAACGGAAGGCGCACCACCGACGACTCAGCGGCCGCTCCGACGCCCAGGGCGGCGGCGATGGGCTGCAGCGCGGCATCCAGCAAAGCCGGGTGAATCCCGTAACCGGTGATATCGGTTCCGGCCGGCAGGGCCACTTCAGCGTAGATGTGGTCGGGGTCGGCCGGCTCGTGGCCGATCCCTCGTACCGAGCAAAACGGGGAGGCATAGTGCAGACCGCATTCGGCCAGCTGCTCATAGAAACGCTCAACATCGATAGCCGTCACGGGCAACGCCGGGAAGGGAGGTTCAGCGGCAGCGGTTTGCGCCGGACTGAGGATTCCACTGGCGTGCAACACCCAACCCGCCTCGGCCCGATGGTCGGCGCCGGTGCGGGAATGGACGGTGAACGAGCGTCGCCCACCCCCGTCGGCACCGGCCACGCTGATCTGGATATCGGTCGGGGTGTGTTCGGCGAGCACGAGAGGGGTGTGCAACACCAACTCGTCAATGACCGGACACCCCACGTAATCCCCGACCCCCAACACCACATCGACAAACCCGGTCCCGGGCAACACCACCACATCACCCACCCGATGGGCGGCAAGCCAGCCCTGCGAACCGAGCACCAACCGACCAGTGGCTATGAATTCGTCTCGGTCCGCCAATGGGGTGATCGCCCCCAACAACGGATGCTGCGGTTGATCAAGTCCGAGACCGGCAGCATCACCGCTCGGTCGTGGGGTCAGCCAATACCGATGGTGCTGGAAGGGATACGTCGGTAGCTCGACCGTGCGGGCGTGGGGATACACCACCGACCAGTCCGGGCTACGACCATGAACCTGCAGCCGGGCCAGCGTGGTAGTCAAGGCGTCCAGGTCGGGTCGCTCGCGATGCAGGGTGGGAATGACTGCCGAGCCAGGACGCCCGGCAGTGCCGGCCAGGGTGTCGGCGATCGCCGGGGCCAGCACCGGGTGCGGTGATACCTCTACGAACACCTGCTCAGCAGCGGCCAGCAGATGTCGGATGCTGTCGTAAAACCGGATCGGTTGACGCAAATTGGCATACCAGTAGTCGGCGGTCATGGTGGTGGTGTCCAGCGGCTGGTCCGACATGACGCCGTCCACGGTGGAATACAGGGCGATCCGCCCCGGTTTCGGGGTCAGCCCGGCCAGCTCCTCAAGTAGGCGCTCGCGCAACGGTTCGACCTGACTGCAATGTGAGGCGTAATCGACTGGGATGGAACGGATCTGGACGTTGTCGCCCTCGCAAGCCGCGACGAACCGCTGCATCGCGGCGGGACCACCGCTGATGATGGTCTGGGTGGGTCCGTTGACCGCAACAACCGCCAGTGCGTCACCGTAAGGCCGCAGCCGCGCAGCCACTTCGTCAGCGGCCAACAACACCGATGCCATCGCACCGGCCCCGGCCAGGTCCGCGAGGGCTGAGCTGCGCAGTGCCACGATTTTGGCGGCCTGCTCGAGGGTGAACACCCCGGCGACATGGGCGGCCGCAATCTCGCCTTGGGAGTGCCCGATCACCGCGTCCGGTTCGATCCCGTAGCTGATCAAAGTGCGGGCCAACGACACCATGACCGCGAACAACACCGGCTGGACCACATCGACCCGATCCAGGGAGGGGGCGCTGGGCTCGCTGCGAATCACCGCACGCACCGACCAGCCCGTCCAGGTGACCAGGGCCTGATCGCACTCGTCGAGCGCGGCGGAAAACGCGTGGTGCCGCCCATATAGCTCGGCGGCCATACCGGGGTATTGGCCACCCTGTCCGGGGAACACGAACACGGTGTTTCCCGCCGACGTCGCGCGTTGGTGGTGTTGGATCAGTTGTGGATGCGGTTGATCAGCGGCTAACGCTTCGAGTGCCGCCAGCAGCTCAGCCCGGGGATCGGGGCTGTCGACCGGCACCGTCAGGACGGCCCGGTGCGGGTGGTGGGTGCGGGTGCAGGCCAGGCTGTAGGCCACATCGCTGAGATCCAGGTCGGGATGGGCGATCAGGAAGTGGCGTAGCCGGTCGGCCTGCGCGCGCAACGCCGCGCGGGTGCGCGCCGAAACCGGCCACATTGGCAATACGGGCAGCCCGAACTCAGCACCGTGATCGGCTGGCTCAGCCGGTTCGACCACCGGGGTCGGGGCTTGTTGCAGGATGAGATGGGCGTTGGTGCCGCTGATCCCGAACGCGGACACCGCCGCGGTGCGGGGATGATCGGTGACCGGCCAGGCCACCGGCTCAGTCAGGAGGCGAACGGTCCCAGCTGACCAGTCGACGTGCGGACTGGGACGATCGACGTTGCGGGTCGGCGGCAAACTGCCATGGTTGAGAGCCTCGATCATCTTGATCATTCCGGCAACGCCGGCAGCGGCCTGGGTGTGACCGATGTTGGATTTGATCGATCCCAACCACAGCGGGTGCTCTGTCCCGCGCGCGGCACCGTAAGTGGCGATCAGGGCGCCGGCCTCGATCGGGTCGCCCAAAGTGGTGCCGGTGCCATGGGCCTCGACGACGTCGACCTCGTCAAGCCCGATACCCGCGTTGGCCACGGCTTGGCTGATGACTCGCTGCTGAGCGGGCCCGTTGGGGGCGGTCAACCCGTTAGAGGCCCCATCTTGGTTGATCGCCGAGCCCGCGACGACCGCCAACACCGGGTGGTTGTTGCGCTGCGCGTCGCTGAGCCGTTCCAGCACCAGCACCGCGGCCCCTTCGCCCCAGCCGGTGCCATCAGCAGCGGCCGCAAACGCTTTACACCGCCCATCGGCGGCCAGCCCGCGTTGCCGGGAGAACTCGGTGAACACCGCTGGTGTGGTCATCACCGTGACACCACCGGCCAGGGCCAAACTGCATTCCCCGTTCCGCAGCGACTGAGCCGCCAGATGCGCGGCCACCAGCGACGACGAACACGCCGTGTCAACGGTGATAGCCGGGCCCTGCAAACCCAACGCATAAGCGACCCGCCCGGAGGCCACACTGGTGGACGTCCCGGTCATGGCGTATCCCTCGGCGCCATCAGAACCGCCCCCGCCATACTGCTGTGACCACGCTCCGACGAACACCCCGGTCTCGGAACCCACCAAGGCGGCCGGATCAATCCGGGTGGTTTCCAACGCTTCCCAACACACCTCCAGCAGCAGCCGCTGCTGCGGATCCATGGTTAGGGCCTCCCGCGCCGAGATCCCGAAGAACTCGGCGTCAAATCCGCTCACGTCGGTCAGAAACGCCCCGGCACGGGTGTAGGTCTTACCCACCGCGTCAGGGTCGGGGTCGAACAAATCCGCCAGATCCCAGCCACGATCGGTCGGAAACTCCCCCACAGCCTCGGCGCCGCCAGCGACTAGATCCCACAACGCCGCCGCCGAATCCACCCCACCGGGAAACCGACACGCCATCCCCACCACAGCGACCGGCTCATCGACACGAGCAAGAAGGGCACGATTCTGTTGCTTCAACCGCTCGATTTGTATTAATGAATCACGAAGTGCTTCGATAATTTCGTTGTTTTCAATAGTCATTTTGAAAATCTATTCCTGGTTTGTCTTGTTGCCTCGAGCAATGTCCATAAGTTCGCTCAGACTCATGCCTGCGATAGCCTCTGCTTTGCTATCCGGACCCGATGATTGCATATCGTTGGCGATATCACGGAGCATTGCTAAAATCCCTGTCTCCGTAAGCCGTTTTTCTGGAATTATCGAGATGAGACGCTGAATTTCGCTGTCTGGTACGTTCCGAGTTCGGATAGTGTCGTCGTTTCCGAATAACTGATCGCGAAGGTGCCTGGCCAGGGCCGCGGGGGTGGGGTGGTCGAAGATCAGGGTTGCCGGCAGGGTGAGGCCGGTCTGTTGGTCGAGGGCGTTGCGTAGTTCCAGGGCGGTCAGTGAGTCGATGCCGAGGTCTTTGAAGGGACGGTCTGGATCAAGCGTGGCTGGGTCGGGATGAGCCAAAACGGTGGCGGTGGCGGTGGTCACCAGCGCAGTGAGACCGTGTAGTTGCTCTTCAGGAGCTTGCTTGGCCAGTCGCGCCTGAAGGCTCTCGGCACTGGCCGCGCTGGCGCGCGGGCGGCTGGTGGTAAGTGTCGACAAGATCGGGGGGAGGGCGTTTTGGCGCGCGAGGCGAGCCAGCGCCCGCGGGGAGAAGGGGCTGACGACCGGGGCGGGAAGTTGCTGGGGCAGTGTGGCATCGAACAGGGCCAGGCCGTGTTCGGTGCTGATGGGGGTAAAACTGTTGCGAGTGAGGCGGGCCTGGTCGGCGGACGTAAGGTGAGCCGTCATACCGGTGGGGGTTTGCCAGTAGCCCCAGGCCAAACTTGTGGCCTGGCGGTGATCGCGGTGACGCTGCTGGGCCAGCGCGTCGAGGAAGGCGTTGGCGGCCGCGTAGTTGGCCTGCCCGGGACTGCCCAGTATTCCTGCGGCAGAGGAGAACAACACAAACGCGGCCAAGTCGCGATCGCGGGTGAGTTGGTCTAGATACCAGGCGGCATCGGCCTTGGCGACCAAGACCCGGTCTAGTTGATCGCCGGTCATTTCGGCCACGACAGCGTCTTCGAGGACGCCGGCGGCGTGGATGACCGCGGTCAACGGATGCTGAGCGGGAATGCCGTCTAACAGCGCGGTCAGGTCGGCGGCGTTGGCGGTGTCACAGGCGGTGATCGCGACCTGGGCGCCCATCCGGGTCAGGCGTTCCTCGAGTTCGGCTGCACCGGAAGCGGCCGGGCCGCTGCGAGACACCAGCAGCAGATGCTCGATGCCGTAGTGGCTGACCAGATGTTCGGCGAAGATCGCGCCCAGCATCCCGGTACCACCGGTGATCAGCACTGTGCCCGCGGGATCCAACTTCGCGGGGGGGATTAGCACAATCTTTCCGGTGTGCATCCCTTGGCTCATGTCGCGGAAGGCCTGAGGGGCGTTGAGCAGTCCGTAGCTGGTGGTGGGCAAGGGCGTCAGGATGCCTGCGGCGAGCAACCCGATCAGGGCGGTCCATGCCGGCTGGAGGGATTCCGCCGGTGCGCTGGCCAGGTCCAGGGTCTGATAGTCGACTCCGGGGTGGGCGGCGACGATGTCGGGTGCCAGGCGGATGTCGGTCTTGCCGATTTCGATGAAATTACCGCCGCGCGGCAGCAGTCGCAGCGAAGCGTCGACGAAATCTCCGCTAAGGCTGTTGAGCACCACGTCCATGCCCTGCCCGTCGGTGGCGTCGTGGAAGGTGTCGGCGAAATCCAGCGTGCGTGACGAGGCGATGTGCCCGGGGTCGACCCCCAGATCGTTGAGCACGTGGTGTTTGTTCGGGTGGGCGGTGGCGAACACCTCAGCACCCAGGTGCTGCGCAAGGCGGATGGCGGCCTGGCCGACCCCCCCGGCACCGGAGTGGATGAGCACCCGCTGCCCAGCCGATAGCCCGGCGATCTCGACCAAAGCGATATAAGCGGTCAAATACGCTATCGGAACCGACGCGGCCTGGGTAAACGACCATCCAGCCGGTATGGGTTTGACCAGGCGCTCATCGGTGACGGCGGTGGGCGCGAACGCGTTGCTGGGGAATAGGCCCATCACCGCATCACCCGGTCTCAGGGATGTCACATCGGCAGCGGTTTCAATGACCACCCCGGCGGCTTCGGCGCCGAGCCCTTCATCGGCGATGGCGCCGAAGGCGACCACCACGTCGTGGAAATTGAGTCCGGCGGCCCGGACCTGAATGCGGATCTGCCCCGGGCACAGCGTGGCGGGAGGCTTGGTGGGGACCAGGGTCAGGTGGGTTAGGTCACCTTTACCGGTGGTGGCCAAGTGCCAATCGGGGGCATCCGGTGGGGTCAGGGCCGAGGTGCGGGCCAGGCGGGGGATGCGGGCAACACCGTTGCGCAGGGCCAGCTGCGGCTCGTTGGCCGGTCGCGTCAACGCGAAGGCCAGCAGGTTGTCCGCGGTTGCGGCGGTGGTGTCGGTGTCGATCAAAGTGATGCGATGGGGGTGCTCGTTTTGGGCGGTGTGTATCAGCGCCCAGACCGCGGCATGCGCCAGATCGGGCACACCGTCATAAGCGCTGACACTGACTGCGTGACGGGTGACGATCACCAGGTGGGTGCCCAGGACGTCGGGACGGGCCAGCCAATCCTGCAGTTGGGTGAGAGTGCGGCGAGTCAGGATGTGGAGTCGGTCAACGGGGTTGGAGTCCTCGCCGGGATCGGGCAGCGGCAAAGGCCAGACCACCAGGTCAGACCCGGGGGTCACGGCGGCCAGGTCGTGGTGGATCGGGCCGCCATGCAGGCTGGCCGCAAGCCGATCGGGTTGCTCGGTGACAACCGCCCACCCGGGGACGGCAGCCGCCGCCGGGGAGGTGTCGTCGAAGAGGGGCAGCCAGCTCAGTTGGAACACGCTGTCATGGAGCGCGGCCGCAGCTGCCGGCTGCTCACCGATGGGCGGCAGTTCACGCAGGGTAATCGTTCGGATGGTGATCACCGGGGCACCGGTCGGGTCGGTGGCGTGAAGCATGAAGGTATCCGGGCCGGTGGCGGTGAGCTGGACGTGCAGCCGGCTCGCCGCGGTGGCGTGCAGGGTGATGGCGGCGAACGCGAAGGGCAGCCGAGACTTCGGAAGGTCAGCGTCGGAAGCGGTGCGGTCAAACACGGAGGCCAAGGGGTGCAGGGCGGCGTCCAGGAGGGCCGGGTGGATACCGTAGCCGGTGATGTCGGTGTCGGCGGGAAGTGCGACCTCGGCATAAACGACCTCCGGCCGGGCGGGGTCATGACCCATACCACGCAGCGACCGGAACGGGCCGCTGTAGCCGTATCCCAGCTGAGCTAGCCGTTCGTAGAAGTCGTCCTGGTCGAGGGCCTGCACACCCGGCACCGGGGTGAGCGGGGGGCCAGCGGCGGGCTGCTCGGCGCTGAGTACACCGCTGGCGTGCAACGTCCACGCCGCCGGGGTGTGCTCGTCGCCGGTTCGGGCGTGCACGCTAAACGGGCGCCGGCCGGTGTCCTCGGCCGAATGCACAGCGATCTGCAGATCGGTGCGCGTATGGTCGTACAGCCTCAGGGGGGCATGCAGGACCAGCTCGTCGATGACGGGGCAGCCGGCGTACTCACCGGCCTGCAACACCACATCGATGAACCCGGTTGCGGGGAACACCACGGTGCCGTTGACCTGGTGGCCGCCCAGCCAGCCCTGAGTGGCCGTCGACAATCGACCGGTCAACACGACTTGGTCCTGGTCAGCAAGGTCGATCGCGGCACCCAGCAGGGGATGCTCGGGCCGGCCCAGTCCGGCAGCGCCGACCTCGGCTGCGGAGGTGGGGGCCAGCCAGTAGCAGCGGTGTTGGAAGGGGTAGGTGGGAAGCTCGACGATGCCCGCGTGGGGATAGAGACTGCGCCATGACGGGCTGTGGTTGTGATTGTGCAACTGGGCCAGCGCGGTGGCCAAGCTGTCGTGGTCGGACCGGTCTCGGTGCAACGTGGTGATCACCGCTGACTGAGTCCGACCCGCGGTCTGGGCCAAGGTGTCGGTGATCGCCGGGGCCAGCACCGGATGCGGTGACAACTCCACAAACGTGTGTTCACCGGCGGCCAAGAACGCGACCACGTTGTCATGGAACCGGACCGGCTCACGCAGGTTGCGATACCAGTAGTCGGCATCCATGGTGGTGGTATCGAGGGGAGCGGCTGAAAGTGCTTGTCCCACTGTGGAGTACAGCGGGATGCGGGCCGGCGCCGGAGTCAGCTCGGCCAGCTCGGCCAGCAGGCGCTCACGCAGTGGTTCGACCTGAGCAGAGTGCGAGGCGTAGTCGACGGCGATGGGCCGGATATGGATGCCGTCACGATCGCAGGCCGTGCTGAACTGCTCTAGCGCAGTGGGGTCGCCGCTGATGATGGTATGTGAGGGCCCGTTGATCGTGGCGATGCTCAACTTCTCGCCCCAGGGTCGCAGGCGTGGGTGCAATTGGTCGGCGCTCAGCAGGACCGACGCCATGGCCCCGGCTCCGCGCAGGGCGCTCAGCGCTTGACTGCGCCGCGCTACGACCTTGGCGGCCTCGGGCAAGGGAAACACCCCGGCGATATATGCCGCGGCGATCTCGCCTTGGGAGTGGCCGATCACTGCGTCGGGGACAATGCCGTAGTGGTTTAGCACCTCGGCCAGCGAAACCATCATCGTGAACAGCACCGGCTGGACCACATCGACGCGGTCCAGCGCCGGGGCCGCCGGGTCCTGACACAAGACCTCGCGCACCGACCAGCCTGTGAAGGGGCGCAACGCCTGGTCACAGTCATCGACCGTGTCGGCGAAGACGCGGAGGTGTTCGTAGAGCTCTCGACCCATGCCGGCGTATTGGCCGCCTTGGCCGGGGAACACGAACACGGTTTTAGCGCGAAGGTGGGCCAGGTGATGGTGTCGGGTCAGCTGCGGATGGGGTTGGTCGGTGCGCAGCGCATTGAGGGCATCCAGCAGGTCTTTGCGCCGATCAGCGGTGGCCTTCGCAGCGGTGATCACCGCCCGATAGGGGTGGTGGGTGCGGGTGCAGGCCAGGCTGTAGGCCACATCGGTGAGATCCAGGTCGGGATGGCAGACCAGGTATTGGTGCAACCGGTCGGCCTGCGCGCACAGCGCCGCTCGGGTGCGCGCCGAAACCGGCCACAGTGGCAACAGGGGCAGCCCAGACTCGACACCGTCGTCGGCGCCCCCGACCGAAGGCAGGGTCGCAGCCGGGTCGACCACCGCGGTGGGGGCTTGCCGCAGGATGAGATGGGCGTTGGTACCGCTGATCCCAAACGAGGACACCGCCGCGGTACGCGGATGATCGGTGACCGGCCAGGGCACGGCCTCGGTGAGCAACCGAACAGTGCCGGCTGACCAGTCGATGTGCGGACTGGGACGATCAACGTTGCGCGTCGGCGGCAAACTGTCATGGTTGAGCGCAGCGATCATTTTGATCATTCCGGCGACACCGGCAGCGGCCTGGGTATGACCGATGTTGGATTTGATCGATCCCAACCACAGTGGGTGCTCTGTCCCACGCGCAGCACCGTAGGTAGCGATCAGGGCGCCGGCTTCGATCGGGTCACCCAAAGTGGTGCCGGTGCCATGAGCCTCAACAACATCCACCTCATCAAGGCCGATACCGGCGTTGGCCACAGCCTGGGTGATGACGCGCTGCTGAGCGGGCCCGTTGGGGGCGGTCAACCCGTTAGAGGCACCGTCTTGGTTGATCGCCGAGCCCGCGACGACCGCCAACACCGGGTGGTTGTTGCGCTGCGCGTCGCTGAGCCGTTCCAGCACCAGCACCGCGGCCCCTTCGCCCCAGCCGGTGCCATCAGCAGCGGCCGCAAACGCCTTACAACGCCCATCGGCGGCCAGCCCGCGCTGCCGGGAGAACTCGGTGAACACCGCTGGTGTGGTCATCACCGTGACACCACCGGCCAGGGCCAAACTGCACTCCCCGTTCCGCAGCGACTGACACCCCAGATGCGCGGCCACCAGCGACGACGAACACGCCGTGTCAACAGTGATGGCCGGGCCCTGCAAACCCAACGCATAAGCAACACGCCCAGAAGCCACACTGGTCGACGTCCCGGTCATGGCGTAACCCTCCGCGCCATCAGAACCGCCCCCGCCGTACAGCTGCGACCACGTTCCGACGAACACCCCGGTCTGCGAACCCACCAACGCGGCCGGATCAATCCGGGAGGTCTCCAACGCCTCCCAACACACCTCCAGCAACAACCGCTGCTGGGGATCCATGGTTTGGGCCTCCCGCGCCGAAATCCCGAAAAACTCGGCATCAAACCCACCCACATCGGCCAAAAACGCCCCGGCACGCGTATAGGTCTTACCCACCGCATCAGGATCAGGATCAAACAAATCCGCCAGATCCCAACCACGATCGGTCGGAAACTCCCCCACCGCCTCAGTGCCACCAGCCACCAAATCCCACAACGCCGCCGCCGAATCCACCCCACCGGGAAACCGGCACGCCATCCCCACCACAGCAACCGGCTCGCCCGTCGCCACCTGCGGCGCCGCCGGCGAAACCGCCACGGCCGGTGCGCTCCAGAGATGACCTAGATGGGTAGCCAATTCCTCCGGGGTGGGGTAGTCGAAGGCCAGGGTGGGCGGCAACGCCAACTCGGTGACCGCGTTGAGGCGGTCAAGTAGTTCAGTGGCTTTCACCGAGTCAAAGCCCAGGTCCTGGAACGCGCAATCAGGATCGATGTCGTCGGGGCTGGCATAGCCCAGCACCGTTGCCGCCTGCGAGCACACCATCCCGACCAGGAGGTCATGTTGTTGCTGGCGCAGCGTGCGCAGGCGTTGTGCCAAAGTCACGTCGGCCCCGGCGCCCGCGCCAGTGTCATCAACCGCGCGCTGTGCTGGCCGGCGAATCAGCCCGCCATCCACGCGGGTGAACTCATTGCGCAGATATCGCTGTAGACAATCCCTTCTCCTGACCTTGCCGCTTGTGGTGAGGGGAATCGAATGTGGGGGCACCAGAACAAGATCCGCCACGCTCAGACCGTGCGACTTCGATATCGCTGCCGTGATGTCCCGCCGGACGCCGCCTATCCTGTGCATCGCGGCCTCTTCGGAGTCCTCGCCCACCTTGAGTTCGACAATGGTGACCAGCTTCTCCGGGCCGTCATCATCGGAAACCGCTATCGCCACGCAGCGGCCTCGGGTGATCTCCTGGATCGTCGCCTCGATATCGTCGGGAGCATAGTTTCGCCCGTAGACGATCAGGAGATCCTTGATCCGGCCGATGATGAAGAGATCGTCGTCGGAGAAGACGCCCAAATCGCCGGTTCTCAGCCAAGGGCCTTCCGGTGTGCCGGCCGACGAACCGACAAGCGTTGCGCCGAAGGTGCGTTCGGTCTCCTGAGGTTTCTGCCAATAGCCTGCGGCAACGTTGTCGCCATACACCCAGATCTCACCGACGGTTCCCGCCCGACACTCGGTTCTGGTCTCAGGGTCGACGATACGAACCGTCGGTGACTGCGGCTTGCCGTAACTGATCAGCGGTGTACCGTCTCCGCTTGCGCACCGCGTCGCGTGGCCGGCGGTCAGGTTCTCGGGGTCGAAAAATACGCTTACCGGTGGTTGACCCGATTCGCGGGTCGCGACGTACAGCGTGGCTTCCGCTAGCCCGTACGAAGGCCGTAACGCCTCCGGGCGAAGATTGAAGCGGGCGAACCGCTCAGCGAAGCGCTGCAGCGTAGCGGGGTTTACGCGTTCGGCACCATTGAGGATGTTGCGCACACCCCCGAGATCAAGCCCGGCCAGGTCTTCGTCCGATGTTTTTCGTGCTGCCAATTCGAAAGCAATGTTCGGCCCCGCCGAAAATGCGTGACTGTTGCTTGCCAGCAATTGCATCCACCGCGCTGGTCGCTGCAAGAACGACGGCGGACTCGTCAGCACAGTTCGGAACCCCCCCAAGATCGGGAAGGCAGTTCCCAGTATCAAACCCATGTCGTGAAAGAGCGGCAGCCACGACACCACGGTGGTGTCGGGCGGGGCAATCCCCTCCTCGTAGTAGGCGGACATGAGCTGTTCGCAGTTGACCTGAATGTTTCGGTGGGACACCACGACTCCCGCCGGCGTTCGGGTGGACCCGGAGGTGTACTGCAAATGGGCAACGCTTGGCGGACTATCGGTCTGGCCGGCGGGCGCTTGCTGAGAGTCAAGGTCCAGCAAATCAACCTCGATGACCGATGGCGCGCATCCGCCAGGCTCCGGCTTGGCGTACCCGGCGATATCGTCTACCACAGCGGATGTCGTGAGAATCGCCGAAGGCGACGCGTCACGCAGCACGGCACCGACCCGCTCATCGCTGGCTCCGCCCAGCGGCATCGACAGCGGCACCGCGATCTGACCGGCCTGTAGTGCGCCGAGAAACGCGATGACGTACTCCAGTCCTTGCGGCGCCAGTATCACCGCACGGTCACCGGTTGACCCGCAGGCTGTGAGCTCCCGGGCGACGTTCAGCGTCCGCCGATACAGCTGCGACCACGTCAGACTTTCCGCAACGCCCGCCCAGTCCTGCTCGTAGTCGACAAACGTGAACGCCGTCTCCTCGGGCCGCAGGCTGGCACGCTGCTGCAGCACGGCGGGAATCGAGTTCTCACGCACAGCTAAACGATAGGGGACGAGTAGACAGGCCGTCAGGGGAACCCACGCAGCCCAGAACAAGCCACTTTCGGACCCAACCGCGCCCGCTCAGCGTGCTGTCGCCGCGCAGCTGGATACCCGTCAGAAGTTGAGACCCGAGTACATCAACCGGTTGGGGTCGTACTGCTGCCGGATCTCGGTGAGCCGCGACAGATTCGACCCGAAGTATCGCGACGGCGCGGTGTTGGGTTCCAGGTAGTTGACGTACGCGCCGACCGAAAACTGTTGCACTGCTTGATGTGCGGAGCTTAGCCAGTTGTTGGCCGCGGCGGCTTGCCCGCTGTTGGGCGTCTCGACGTACCACTGCGCGACGGCGGACTGCCGGCGCCACGGAAAAGCCGAGCCGGCCGGATCGATATCGCCGACCGCGCCGCTGAGCGTGTCCACGATCACCGACGCCCGCCCCGAGGCCGGCGGCCACTTTCCCAGCGCTGCGACAATGGCTTGTGCCGCAGCCGAATTCACCGTGCCGATGACGTCGGACCCGGCCACGAAGGCGCGTGGTGAACTCGTCGAACTGCCGCCGGCCAGATACATCACCAGGTCCATATGACTCAGCGTCTTGTGCTCGGTCCCGGTGGGCTGTACACCGACCGCGGATTTGATCGCGTTGGCCATGCCGGGACCCGACCCCGCCGGGCAGGTCGCCAGCACATGGCAGTTGGCCTGTGAGGCGTTGACCGACATGTCGACCAGACCCCAGGTGTTGCGGTCGGCTGCCGCCAGCCAGGTCTGCCAGCCGGTCAGCACCTGGGCCGCCGACGATGGGGCGAAGTCGACGCGCACCACGTCGGAGTCGGCGGTCGGGAAGGTCGCAAACGTCATCGAGGTCGTCACCCCGAAGTTGCCGCCCCCGCCGCCCCGCAACGCCCAGAACAGATCGGGGTGATCGTCGGCGGATGCGGTGACCGTTTGCCCGCTGGGCAACACCACCGTCGCTGACTTGAGCGCATCACAGGTCAAGCCGGCGTGGCGGGAATCGGCGCCCATTCCGCCGCCGAGTGTCAGGCCGCCCACGCCGACGGTCGGGCAGCTGCCGGTGGGAATCGCGCGGCCGGCGCCGGCCAGCGCCTGCTGTACCGCGTACAGATCGGTCGCGGCCGGCATCGTCACGTTTCCGGTGGCGCTGTCGAGATTCACGCCGCCGGTCAGGCCGCGCAGATCGATCACCATGGCGCCGGCGGCGGCCGACGCGCCGATGTAGGAATGCCCGCCGCCGCGCGGAGCGATCTTGAGCTTGTTGGCGGCCGCGAACGCGACCGCCTTCTCGACGTCGGCTTGCGAAGTGACCGTGACCACCGCCGCCGGGTTCGAGCCGTTGTAGAGCGAGTTGAATACCTGCTTGCCAGAGGTGAACGAGCCCCCGCTGTCGGGCAGCAGCACCCGGCCACCGATCGAGGAGGCCAGACCGCTCCAACCGCTAGACGGAGCCGCAGCCGCCCGCACCGGCCGGAACAGCGCTGATGTCGCCAACGCTCCCACCGCGCCGCGAAGGAACGCTTGCCGAGAAATCATGGGCCGCATTGTCAATCGGCGCGACGGCGAAACCGGCTGAGGTGCGACGTGTCGTGGCACAGTGTGACGCGATCGTGTCGTTGGGCGCGTGCTGACAGTCGACGGCAAACCTTTACGTGGCCGTGTTCGAAACGAGACAGCCATGCAGCAAGGTTCGTAGAAGTCGCTTGAGTGTGCCCGAATGGCCTGGTGCGCTCCGAATTGAATGGGGAACGGACATGAAAGCATGGCGTCATCAGCCACTCACGATCCGCCTGTTGGCGGGGTCCGCAATGCTGCTCGCCGCGGCCGCGGCATTGGCGGCACCGGCTGAGGCCGGCACCATCGACGACGCCTTCATCAACGCGCTCACCGAGGCCGGCGTCAACTACGGCGACCCGGCAAGTACCGTGGATTTGGGCCGCTCGGTGTGCTCGACACTGGCCCGACCGGGCGGGTCGTTCAACTCGGCGGCGGCGACCGTCGTCGCCGCAGGCACCGGCATGCCCAAGCCGATGGCGCAAATTTTCACCAGCATCGCCATTTCGACGTATTGCCCGCAGGCGATGACGGACGTGGCAACCGGCAACCTGCCGGGTTTGCCGCAGATACCGGGGATACCCGGGTTTTCGGGTTCAGCCGGGTTTTAGGGTTCAGCCGGTGCCCAGCGGGTCGATCGTTGACGCGATATAGACCATCGCGGCCCCCACCACCGCCATGGTCGTGAAGTCCGTTCCCTTGCTGCGCACCACCAGCAGGCCGGCCAGCTCGTCGGACAACACCAGCCGCAGCGCGGCCGCCACACCCACACCGATCCCGATCAACAACGCACCTCGACGCCAGAAGTTCGCCCCCACCAGCACGAACGCCGCCACGAAAATCAGCCCCACGAGCAGGATCGGCCACTGCGCGCGAAACGTGTGCGCAAGGATGGCCCGCGCCGTCATCGTTGCTCGGCCAGCTCGACGACGTTGGTCAGCAGGAACGCCCGGGTCAGCGGCCCGACGCCACCGGGGTTCGGCGACACGTGACCGGCCACCTCCCACACGTCGGGGTGTACGTCGCCGACCAGCCCGTCCGCGGTGCGGCTGACTCCGACGTCGACCACCGCGGCGCCGGGGCGCACCATGTCCGCGGTCAACATGTGCGGCACCCCGACCGCCGCCACGATGATGTCGGCTTGCCTGGTCAACGCCGCCAGGTCGCGGGTTCCGGTGTGGCACAACGTCACCGTGGCGTTCTCGGAGCGGCGGGTGAGCAACAGCCCCAGCGGGCGGCCCACCGTCACACCGCGGCCGATGACGACCACGTGCGCCCCGGCGAGTTCGACGTCGTAGCGCCGCAGCAGGTGCACGATGCCGCGCGGGGTGCAGGGCAGCGCCGCCGGGGTGTTGAGGACCAGCCTGCCGAGGTTGGTCGGGTGCAGCCCGTCGGCGTCCTTGCCCGGGTCGACGCGCTCCAGCGCCGCGTTCTCGTCCAGATGTTTGGGCAGCGGCAGCTGCACGATGTAGCCGGTGCAGTCGGGGTTGGCGTTCAGTTCATCGATGGTCTCGTTGAGCGTGGCGGTGCTGATGTCGGCGGGCAGGTCGCGGCGGATCGACGTGATGCCGACCTTGGCGCAGTCGGCGTGCTTACCCCGCACGTAGGCCTGCGATCCGGGGTCCTCGCCGACCAGGATGGTGCCCAGCCCGGGGGGGCGGCCCGACGCAGCCCCGGAAGAAGTCAGAGCCGCCACCCGCCGCTTCAAGTCCACAAAGATCTCGTCGCGGGTGGCCTTGCCGTCCAGCGTGATTGCGCCCACCCCAGACAGTGTGGCACGTCCGCCGCGTACGCTCCTGACATGGCCGATGCCCCCGACGTGTTCAGCCCGGCCAAGCTGGGCCCGCTGACGCTGCGCAACCGGGTCATCAAGGCCGCGACGTTCGAGGCGCGCACGCCCGATGCGCTGGTAACCGACGATCTGATCGAGTACCACCGGCTGCCGGCGGCGGGCGGGGTCGGTATGACGACGGTCGCGTATTGCGCGGTCTCCCCCGGCGGCCGCACCAGTGGCGACGGGATGTGGATGCGGCCCGAGGCGGTGCCGGGGCTGCGCCGGCTCGCCGAGGCCGTGCACGCCGAGGGCGCGGCGGTCAGTGCCCAGATCGGTCACGCCGGCCCGGTGGCCGACGCCCGCTCCAACAAGGCGACCGCGCTGGCTCCGGTGCGGTTCTTCAACCCGCTCGCGATGCGGTTTGCCAAGAAGGCGACCCGCGACGACATCGCCGATGTGACGGCCGCGCACGCCGACGCCGCCCGCCTGGCCGTCGACGCCGGCTTCGACGCCGTCGAAATCCATTTGGGCCACAACTATCTGGCGAGCTCGTTTCTGTCGCCACTGATCAACCGGCGCGACGACGAGTTCGGCGGGTCACTGGAGAACCGGGCCAAGGTCGCCCGCGGATTGGTGCTGGCCGTTCGCCGCGCCGTCGGACAACAGATCGCGGTGACCGCCAAGCTCAACATGGCCGACGGCATCCGCGGCGGCATCACCACCGAGGAAGCGCTGACCACGGCGAAGTGGCTGCAGGACGACGGCGGGCTGGACGCGCTGGAGCTCACTGCCGGCAGTTCGCTGGTCAACCCCATGTACCTGTTCCGCGGCGACGCGCCGGTCAAGGAATTCGCCGGCGCCTTCAAGCCGCCGCTGCGCTGGGGCATCCGGATGACCGGCCATAAGTTTTTCCGCGAATACCCCTACCGCGATGCCTATCTGTTGCGCGACGCTCGGCTGTTTCGCGCCGAGTTGTCGATGCCACTTATTCTGCTGGGCGGAATCACCAACCGGGAGACGATGGACCTGGCGATGGCCGAGGGATTCGAGTTCGTTGCGATGGCCCGGGCGCTGCTGGCCGAGCCCGACCTGGTCAATCGGATCGCCGCCGACGGGCAGCGGGCCCGTTCGGCGTGCACACATTGCAATCTGTGCATGCCCACGATCTACAGCCGCACCCGCTGTGTCGTCACCGGCGCGCCCGACCGCTGACGATGCACCCGCGTCGAAAACACCTATGCCACGCGCCGAGGTTCCCTCGGCTTTAGGTTTAGGCGGGACCCAAGGAGCCGACTTCGAGGGACGGCAGCCGGTCATCGGCGGCGGCGACAGCGAACAGGGTGGCGGCGGTGCAGGTTCAAATGCGGCTTGCGACGGGATAATTCGTCGCGCCTGGCCAGCGCGTGGGCCGTAGCAATGCGCCAGTACGGCAGGCGCTCGTCCGCGCGTAACAGGTCGAGAAAGTGCTCGATTGCCGGAAGTGCCCGGGTGACAAACAATGTGCGGGTGATCAGTCGCGCCGAGACGGCAATCGGGTCATCGCAAAGGATTTCGTTCTCTTCGGCGGTCAACCACTGCGGCCTGACCGGCTCGGGGAGGCCGGACTCGTCGGCAAGTCCGACGGTTACGGCGTGGTGGTGGGCGACGGTCTCCAACGCGCGTTGCCGGGTGTCGGCAGCAACCTGCGCAATCGCGCGGGATGCGTCGTGGCGAACGTCGCCGCTGCGCCCGGGCTGCGTCAGGCTCCAGTGCCAGGAGGCGACCTGCTCGAGGGCGGGCAGGTAGGCCCAGCGGTCGGTGGCGCAGATGCTCAGCAGGGATAGGACGTCGGTGTCGCGGACCTCGATGGTGGTGTTGGTTCCGCTGTCGGTGGTGATGGCCACTGGAACGGGTGGTGCCCAGCGTTGTTGCCAGCGTTGGGACCAGATGGTTGGCGGTGGGCCGGGGCGGGTCGCCGCGCCACGGTGGCCGTCGGTGATGTTGCGCAGTGCCAGTAGCGCATCGGCGTGTTTGATGTCGACCCGCAGTTCCTGAAATTGTTTTGTCAAGCAACGTCTTTCGGGCACATCGAGGTCGGCGAGGAGGCGGTCCCAGCTGCGCTCGGTGAACGGCACGCGGCGGGCCGCTTCGACGATCTCTGCCGCTAATTGAGCCGAGAGCAAACCGGTCCCGACGGCGCGCCGCAGCGTTTGGCGGATGTTGACCAGCGCGTCGACGAAGACGGGATAGCCGTCTTCAGGCTCGCCGTGCACCATGCCGACTTCGTCGTCGGCTTCCAAGTTTCCGTTGCGGTAGCTGTCGAATACCCAGCCGTAGCCTTCCATGCCGAAGGGATGCAGTTCGGCGGCGCGCAGCGCGCCCATGCTGGACGAGCCGACGACGCGGACACCGGCGTCCATCACAGTCAGGAGTTCTTTGTGCCGCACCGGGGGGTGCTGGAAGAACAACCCGTCAACGATCAACAGCGTGTCGCCCGCTTCCAGCCCGTATTGCAGGGCGTCGCCGAACGAAATCGGAGGCACCACTTCGGCATTGGGCACGACCGCGTGGATATCGTCGACGCCTATGGTGGGCCCCGCCGTCACCACGATCCGGCCGGCGGCCGTCATGCCAACTCCTGCAAGGGGGTACGCATCGGAGAACCGTGTGATGCCGTCAGGCCGGGCGCGATGACCTTCACCACCGGAACGCAGCTGCCGGCCAGGTCGCACACGACCGCCAGCGGCTCGGTGCCCGACCGCGCGGCCACCGCCGTTGCGGCCGAAGCCAACAGGTCACTGAGCGAACCGGTGTCGGGAACGTGCCACGATGTGGGTTCGGCGGTAGGCAACTGCCGCCTGGTTGGCCGCAACGGGCCGTAGGCGTGCACTCGGGCGAAGCGGTGATACAACGCCGGTGACAGATCCTCGCGAGCTCCGCTGATCGCCGTCAGCCGCGATTGCGCGGCTTCGGTGATCGCGCGAGACAACGCCACGTTGGGATCGTGGTGTAAACCGAAGCCGCTGAACGGCACCCCCAGCATGGGCGAACAGATCTCGGCGGTAAAGCAAGGGAAACCGTCCCACGTGTCGGTCCGCGCTATCTGCAGTTCGCTCCCGGCCCGGTGAACCATGTCGACCAACTCGGCGCAGCCGGAGTCGGCGACATCATCGACAGGCACCTCGAAAAGTGTGCTTCCGGGCTCGCCGGCGGCCATGGCGTGGCGTTCCATGACCTCGTAGAGGGCAGGCTGGCCTCCCAGTAGCTGTTGCCCGAGGCCAACCCCGTGGTGTCCATCGAGAACATCGGCGGGTCCCAGCGGTTGTGGACCGCCGCGTTCACCAGAACCGCCTCCCAGGGCACCCAGGTTTGGCGGCCGGTCAACAGCGTCGTCGCTGTCATCCAGTCGAGCTTGGCGCCCGGATGGTAGATGCTTCGGGCCGACAGGAGCAGCTGGGCGGGATCGTAGGTCAGTGCGGCCGCGATGTCCCTCGTGGTCATGGAAAACAGGTCGGGCGTGACGTTTTCAGCGTGCCAGGTTTCCAGCGATTCCATGACCGCAGAAACTTGGGCGGCGCGGTAGGTGGTGGCCTTGCCCTGACTGACCGACAGTGTCAGCGAGGCGGGGCGCACTGCCTGAACGGTGGGAATGCCGAGATCATCGAGCCAGGTGAGGTCGGCGACACGGGTGATGCCCGCTGATTCCAGCATCGGTTGCACGGCCTGCCAGGTCTGCTCGGGAGAGATGATGCGATAGGTCCCCGCCCGACGGGCGATGGAGGTGGGATCGGCATTGCCCAGCACCCGGGTTGGGCACTGCGACCAATCCGGGCCCACGGACACGGCGGTGGGCCGCGACGCATGATTCAGCCTCCTTCCGCGGGGACGAGCGGTGACCAGCCGCGGTTGGTGGTAGGACTTACCTCGATCTGATCGTTACTTACCATGCAAAATTGTAACGATAGGCAATAGTAGCCTACGGCTGTCGAATGCGCGTTCCGCGTTGTGTTCCGTTTCCTGGGGGGTTGCGGGGG
>NZ_UPHQ01000242.1 GCF_900566055.1 Mycobacterium innocens | reverse complement strand
TCTACGCCCGCGTCGCCCAGCGCCTCCTCGCCCTTGCCGCTGTGATCTGGCACAACTGGAAGATCAACAGCCCAGTCAAGAGGTCACTGATCGCCTACGACCACTGACCAAGGTTGGGAATTACTCATCTAGGGCGGCCTTTCTGGCGTTGAGCGCATCAGCTTCTCGATCGTAGGCGCTGACCGCGCCAGCATCGTTGAGTGGGGGCCGCCACGAATTATGCTTGCGGATCTCCTCCTTGAGTTGGTCATAGGCGGTCCGTGCCTGCTCAGCTGTCATACCCGCCGGATCACCCGGCTGTGGTTGCTGTGGGCTGTCTTTGAAGGTGTGGTGGTCGACGGCCTGAATGTGCGGTCTGTGGTCGTGGGGTGTTTCCGGAAAGGCAGTAGTCGCGATTCCGGCGGTTGCGGCGGTGATCTTGCCGGCCACTTCATGTTCGACCGCCAGCAGTTGGGTGGCGCGCTGGCGGATGTCGGCAGCGAATGCCTCGGCTTGGGCTTGGCGCGCCGCCCGTTCGGCGGCGTTGCCGCTGGCTCGGGTATCGGTCACCGAGAAGTCTTCTGCGACAGCGAAACCCGCGTTGTGAGCGTCCTCGACGGCATAGAGGACCCGGCGTTGGGCGGTGCCGATGGTGCCGGCGCCGTCGCGGGCGATCTTGCTGGCTTGGCGTAGTTGGTCGGCTTTGGCGCTCACGACTGTGAAGTCAGCGCCGGTTCGCGCCCGCAGCGCATCACCACCGGCGCCTTCCCATACCAGGGTGTGGGATTGGTTGCGCATCTGCAAAAACACGTCTTCCCACTGATCGGCGGTCTTGGTCCAGTAGCTGGCCGCCTCGATCAGATGCTGGGTGCTCCAGGTCCGGACTTGGGAAAGGGTGGCCACCGATTACACCAGCCTGGCTTGCACGGCTGCCATCTCGGCCACAGCCGTCGCTTCGTTGCTGGCATATCCCGTAGCACCGGCCCGCACCGTGCTGGCCGTCGCTTGGGTGCGGGCGGTCAACGCCGCCGCAGCCAGGTCAACCGCTGCGTGGGCACTGCCCACCGCTACGGCGGTGGGTTGAAACGGTTGCCCCGGCAGGGGCGGTGCTAAGACGGCAAGTTCGACGCTTCGCTGACTCCATTGACCCGCCGTAGCTTCTAGCTGACCGACATCGATCCGCAACCGATCCTGCTCCATCCCCGGGAAGTGTAGCGGCGGGACTCGAGCAACACATCGGAGGCCGAATGACACCGCGCCCCCGTCTATTGAAGGGCCACCAACGCCTTACGGAACAGCCGAATGCGCATTCCCTGCTTTCCGGTCAGCAATGGCGTCGCGCCGGACAGAACTTGCGTGGAAGTGCGTCGTAGCCCGCGCCGCCCGCGAATTCGACCAGGGCACGGGCCGTTTCGGGTAGGGTTGCACCCACCCGCCAGTGGAAGGCCCGGCAAATGCCTGAACAGCCGCCTATGCCCCCGCCCTCCGGCTATCCACCGCCGGCACGCGCGGGATATCCACCGGCCCCTGGTCAACCGATGCATGACTTGCCGATGGCGGCCTACGCGTCGTGGATCCGGCGGGTAGGCGCCTATCTCATCGACCACATGCTGGGGTTGGCGATCGGCGTGGCGCTCGGGATCGTCGGCGGGTTGATCATCGCCTGGGCCGACGGGGGCTCAATCTTGCAGGGCGTCGTCGGATTGATCGTCAATCTGGCGATGCTGGTCTACTGGGTCTGGAATTGGGGCTTCCGCCAAGGGATTACCGGCTCGACCGTGGGTAAGTCGGTGCTGAAGTTCAAGGTACTCAGCGAACGGACCGGCGAGCCCATTGGCGTCGGATCGTCGATCGCGCGCTACTTCGCCCACATCCTGGATGCGGTCACTTTCGGCATCGGTTACCTGCTGCCGTTGTTCACGGCCAAACGGCAGACGATCGCCGACATGGTCATGGATACGGTTTGCTTGCTCGACGAGCGGCCTCAGGGGCCGAGTAGCCGCCAACCAAGACCGAGACTGCGAATGGCACTCGGTGTCGTGGTGCTCGCAAGCGCAGCCGCGATCACCGTGCTGGCTTGTTTGAACACCACCAGCCACTGGGTCTGCACGGGCGGCGGGCGGTATCCGCACTGCGGGCCGCAGGTGTCGGTCGGCCCGATCTCCTACGGCGCCCCAAAGATTTTCGATCCCTATGTCCAGGCGGCACTGGTAACGCCGCTGTGGACCGCGGGGATCTTCATCCTGCGGCGGTACTACCGGGCGACCTACGTGCTGGTCCCGATTGCGGGCATCGTCGCGATGATGATCTTCGCGCAGGGTCGTTACGAATGGGGCTGGCACCACAATTGGTTCGCGTTCCTGGCATGCGTTGCCGGGACGACGGCGGTGTGCGTGCTGATCGCGCGAAGCATCACCCATTCCGTTGCGGCACGCCGGGTTTAGCCAGGGATGGGCCGGCGATCAACCTGCCGGCGGATACACACTCGTCACCTCCAGCAGCCGCATCACCGGCGGGGGATCGAACTGCAGCGCGTCGGACATGTGCAAGCGGCCGGCCGAGGCAATCATGTTGTCCAGGATCGCCTGCAAGTCATCGCCTTCGATCTCGTAGAGGGCCACGTATGGCCCGTCATCATTGACCGGTCTGAGGCGTCGCGCCGAGACGAATCCGTCGAGCGCCACCAGTTCGGGAATGTGGACGGCGTCGTACCAGCTGTGGTATTCCGGTTCGCGTTCGGGTGAGCTGGGACGAGTTTCGACATAGATGATTCCCCTGGCCATGGTCGGTGCCTCTCTGCTGACTACTCGTAGCGCACGGTGATCGATGCGGTTTCGGGAACGCCCTGGCAGGTCAGAATGTAGCCCTCGGCTACCTCGTCTTCCTCGAGCGCGTCGTTGACCCGCATGGTCGCGCTGCCTTCGACGAGCCTGGCCATGCAGGTTCCACAGTTGCCGGCCTCGCAGCTGAACGGTGGGTCCAGGCCCGCGCGGCGGGCGCTTTCCAACAGCGTCTCGCCGGGGACCAGGGGAACCGATACCTTCTTGCGGTCGAGCTGGATCGTCACCATGCCAGGCCCCGTCATGACCGCCTTCTCGAACTGACCAACACTTGCATTCTTCATTATAGAGAATACAATTCTCCTAACGCGATAGCATCTTCTCAAGACTGTCAGTGCCCCGGGGAAGGAACGAGAAGTGACCGAGCCGGCCGCGCTCGTGGTCGAGGATCGGCGCTTCAGCCTGCGCGTACTCGACGGGCTGGCCGACGGTCTGGGTACGGCCTTGCAGAAACGCGGTGTCATCGCCGGCGAACGGGTCGCGATGATGGCGTCCAACCGGCCGGAGTTCGTCGCCGCGTTGCACGCGATCTGGCGGCTGGGGGCGGCGGCGGTGCTGATCAGCCCCGCCTGGAGGCGCGACGAGGTCGACCACGCCCTCGCACTGACCGAACCGACCCACGCCGTCGGCGACCAGCCGGTGCTGGCCGACCTGATGCCGATGCTGGACCTGGACGACCCGGTCGCGCCCGCAGCGCCGTTGACCGGTTCTCCGCAGCCCGGGGACGACGCGGTGCTGGTGTTCAGCTCGGGCACCACGGGTATGCCAAAAGCCGTGCGGCACACCCATGCATCGCTGGACGCCGCCGTTCGCCAGTGGCGCGACGCGCTGCAGCTGACCGAGAGTGACCGCATCCAGGTCGCCACGCCGCCGTCGCACATCCTCGGCCTGCTCAACATCCTGACCGCCGTGCGGACCGGCTCGTGGGTGCGGCTGCATCGGCGCTTCGACGTCGACCGGATGTTGCAGCACATCGAAAACGACCGCATCACAATCGAAATGGCGGTCGCGCCGATCGCACAGGCCCTTGCGTCGCACCCGCAGCTCGAGTCCTACGATCTGTCTTCGCTGCGGTTCATCATGTGGGGTGCCACACCGGTCACCGCCAGCATCGCCGAAGCGGTGACTCGGCGGACCGGCGTCGGATGGGTGCCCGCCTATGGCACCACCGAGTTACCCGTCATCGCCTGCAATCCCGTCCACCAGGCCCGCTTGGACACGGTGGGGCGCCCGGTTGCCGGTGTGGACGTGCGGATCGTGTCGCCGGACACCGGCGAACCGGTCGGCCCGGGGGACACCGGTGAGATTCAGGCCCGCTCGGCGTCGCTGATGGCCGGCTACCTGCCGGCTGCGGCCGGTGCTGAGGCGTGGTGCGACGGCTGGTATCGGACCGGGGACGTCGGCTGGCTCGATGACGAGGGTTGGCTCCGAATTACCGACCGACTCAAGGAGATGATCAAAGTGCGCGGGTTCCAGGTCGCGCCGGCCGAAGTCGAGACCGTGTTGCACGGTCATCCGGCGGTCCGCGATTGCGCGGTATTCGGTGTTCCCGACGGCATCAACGGGGAAGCGGTCGTCGCCGCGGTCGCCACGCATACGCCCGACAATGCCGGGGTCGCCGCCGAGCTTACCGAGCGAGTAGCGGCGAGGCTGGCGCCCTACAAACGGCTGAACCGGGTCGTGTTCGTGCCCGACATTCCGCGCCTGCCGTCGGGCAAGGTGCTGCGCCGAGTGCTCAAGGAGCTTCATGGATGCCCGTCTGACAGCTGAACAACGGCAATTGCGCGACGCCGCGACGAAATTGGCCGACGACCTGGGGCCCGGGTCCGTGTCGGACCTGGCCGGTGAGGACCGGATTGCCCGGCTGGACCGCCAGATTGCCGCGACGGCCTGGCGATCGCTACGCTCCGACGGGGCATCAGGCGTCGAAGTCGCCATTGTCGCAGAGGAATTCGGCCGCCGACTTGTCGATGCCCCGTTTCTCGGGCCGGTGCTGGCCGACGACCTGGCCCGCCACCTGGACACCGAGCGGGGCGACGCGACCATCGCCGTCGACGGCCTGGCATTCGATACCCGCGGCTACCGGCGGGCCCTGCTGCTATCGGGCACCACAGTGCTTGCGGCCGAACTGGATACGGGCCACGGCGGTGCGGACCTGACCCGGGTGACGACGGGCATTGTCGAACCGCCGCTTCCCGTCGGCGAGGTATCCGCCGACGCCGCCGGCCGATGGCGAGCGCTCGCGCTGGTAGCCACCGCGGCGGATCTGGTCGGTGACGCCCGCGGCGCGCACGCGCTGGCCTGTGACTACGCGAAAATCCGCGAACAGTACGGAAAGCCAATCGGTTCGTATCAGGCCGTCGCGCATCTGCTGGCCGAAAGCCTGGCCCTGATCGAAGGATCGATCAGCATCCTGCGGCACGCCGCGTGGGCGGTGGACGAACTCGAACCGGCCGTGGCGCTGCACGCTGCCCGGGTCGCCAAGGTGTACTGCGCGCGTGCCACCCGAACGGTCTGCGAGACCGCGGTGCAGGTACACGGCGGCATCGGCAATACCTGGGATTGCCTGGCGCAGGTGTATCTGCGCCGGGCCTTGACGTCGACCGAGCTGTGGCCGGTGAGCCTGAAGGAGGTCGGTCGTGGACTTTCGTGATTCCCCGCAGGAGGCCGCTTTCCGGGAACGACTGCGATCCTGGCTTACCTTGCATGCCAAGGAGTTCTGCGCTACCGACGACGAATACTGGGCCCGTCAGGCCGATTGGCACCGGGCGCTCTACCGAGCCGGGTTCTTCGGATTGTCCTGGCCGCGCGAGTACGGCGGCCAGGAGTTGCCTCCGGTCTACGACGTCATCGTCGACGAAGAGCTGGCGGGTGCCGGCGCTCCGCCGCGCCCCAGCGTGGGCTACCTGGTCTTCGGGATCGGCAGGCACGGCAACGACGCACTGCGGCAACGCTTCCTGCCCGGCATCATCGACGGCAGCCAGCGCTGGTGTCAGGGCTTCAGCGAGCCGGGTGCGGGCTCGGATCTGGCGTCACTGACCACCACCGCCACCCGCGAGGGCGACCACTATGTGGTGCACGGACACAAGATCTGGACCAGCTACTCCGACGTCGCCGACTGGTGTCTGCTGCTGGCCCGCACCGATCGGGAGGCGCAGCGCCATCGCGGCCTCTCGGCGTTCGTCATCGAGATGAAACAGCCTGGCGTGCAACAACGTCCGCTGTGCATGATGAACGGCGTCAGCAACGAATTCGGTCAGGTGTTCTTCGACGGTGCAACCGTTCCCGCGAACCGCATGGTGGGCGGTCCCGGTGACGGCTGGGCGGTGGCCATGACCGTGGTCGGGCACGAACGCGAGCCGTCGACGCTGGGCTATGCGGCCCGCTACGCCAAGCTGGTACGAGAGTTGCTGGCGCGCAACGATGATCCGATAACCGACGAACTCGCATGGGCGGCTGTTCAGGCGGAGATGTTGACCCACCACGTCCGCCGGAGGCTGTCCGAACAGCTCGACGGGGTCTCGCACGGACCCGAAGGATCGCTGGACAAGCTGCTGATGACGTGGGTGGAGCAGTCCGTCGGACACGCCGCACTGGCCGTCGGCGGAACCCGCGACCCGGACCTGCTCAGCGCCTACCTGTACAGCCGCGCGCAAAGCGTGATGGGCGGCACGTCACAGATACAGAAGAACATCATCGCGTCGCGAATCCTGGGATTGGGAGTCTGATGTACGACATGCCAACAGAAATCGACGTTCGTGCCGACGGAGGCTTGCGGATCATCACCCTCAACCGCCCCGATGCCCTCAACGCCGTCAACGACAATCTGCACGTCGGGCTGGCGCAGCTATGGCCGCGATTGAGCGACGATCGCACTGCCCGCGCTGCGGTGCTCACCGGCGCCGGCCGGGCGTTCTCGGCAGGGGGCGATTTCACGTATCTGGCCGAATTGGCCCACGACGCCGATCTGCGCGCCAAGACCATCGCGCACGGGCGCGACATCGTGCTGGGTATGGCACGCTGCCGAGTGCCGGTGGTGGCAGCGGTCAACGGCCCGGCCGTCGGGCTGGGCTGCAGCCTGGTCGCACTGAGTGACATCGTCTACATCGCCGAAGACGCCTACCTGGCCGACCCGCATGTGCAGGTGGGATTGGTGGCCGCCGACGGCGGTCCGCTGACCTGGCCGTTGCACATCAGCCTGATGCTGGCCAAGGAATATGCGTTGACCGGTACCCGAATTCGCGCTCAGCGGGCCGTCGAGCTCGGGCTGGCCAACCACGTCGTCGCCGACCCGGTCGCCGAGGCGGTGGCCTGCGCCCAGCGAATCATGGAGTTGCCCCAGCAGGCCGTCGAGAGCACCAAGCGGGTGCTCAACATCCATCTCGAGCGTGCGGTGCTGGCCAGCCTGGACTATGCCCTGTCGGCCGAACAGCAGTCGTTCGTGACGGAGGATTTCCGGTCGATCATCGGCAAGTTGACGGCGGGCAAGAACTGACGAGCGTAACGTCACGGCGAAATTTCGGGAGGGTCGGTTTTGGCCGTGGCGTTACGCTCGCGGTGAGCCGCCTCGGTCGTGGTGACCCAGGAAGTCCCGCAGCAGCGCATCGAAGCGGTCCGGTTCTTCGATGAAGGGCAGGTGGGCACTTTGCTCGAAGAACTCGAACCGCGAGCCGGTGATACGGCGGTGCATGTCGCGCATGTGTTCCGGCGAACATTCGTCATACCTGCCGGCGATCAGCAGCGTTGGCAGGGTGATCTCAGCCAACCGGTCGACGATGTCCCAGGTTCGGATGGTCCCGACGATGTGAAAGTCGCTGGGGCCGAACATCGTTTCGAAAATTTCGGTGCCCATGTTGCGGAATGCTTCGTAGAGTTCGTCGGGCCAGGGTCGGGTGCGGCACAGATAGGTTTCGTTCCAGGTGGTGATCGCGGCCTGGTATTCGGCGGAATGCGTGGTGCCGGCGGCTTCGTGGCGGTCGATGGCGGCTTGGGTCGCTTGGTCCAATCGTGACTTCAGTCGGATCACGTGATCGGCGAACTGTGGTATGGACGCGGTGCTGTTCGAGATGATCAGGGTGGCGGCACCGGATGGCACGTCAAGGACATACTGCTGGGCGAGCATCCCGCCCCACGAGTTGCCGAAGATGTGAAAGGCATTGAGGCCCAGCGCGTTTACCACGGCATCCATTTCGGCCACCGAGCGTTGCATCGTCCAAAGATCCGGATTCGGCGGGCAGTCGGAGTTCCCGCAGCCGAGCTGATCCCAGAAGATGACTTCGCGCTCGGTTGCCAGACGTTTCAGCGAGGTCAAGTAGTAGTGCGGCAGACCCGGGCCGCCGTGCACCACAAGCAGCGGAAGGCCGGGTCCGCCGCCGACCCGCTTGAACCACACGTTTCCGCCTGGGACCGCAATTGTCGCCTCTGGTCGAGTCATGCCACCAGCCAACCACCGACCCCGACGAAGGCTGTGCTGCGCCGGTCCGCCGCCAGCTGGCGTGGGCCGAGGGCACTGCTTGCCCCGCCGTGGTCCGGGTTGCAGGTCCCTTTGGGCGAGATTTTGCACGAGCAGCGCGCCGCATTGTTGAAGGCATAGGTGCCAAAGTAGGAGCCGATCGCCACCAGCGGCACCAGGACCGTCAGGATCGGCGTTAACACGATGTCAGCGGTGCTTGGCCGGCGGACTTCAGCAATAGGGGACATTGCTTGCTCCTGGGTGGCGTTGGGCGGTGGGTATTGCCGGCGTTGCGCAGCCCGGGGTCGGTTCCATAGTGAACTAGCCATTGCCACCGGCGACGAGGCCTATCCCCAGGTCGCGGACGGCCCACCTCCTTGCAACTCGCACTCTCAGAATGAGAGAATAGTGTTCTCGCCAACCTGTGGATGGAGAAGACCTGTGCCAGAAGCCGTCATCGTGTCCGCCCTGCGTACGCCCATCGGCACTGCTCGCAAAGGAACCCTGCGCGACACCAGCGCATTCGATCTGGCCCATCACGTGGTCGGCGAAGCCGCCGCCGGTCTGGACCCGGTACTGGTCGACGACGTGATCCTGGGCGAGGGTCTCTACGGCGGCGGCGTGATCGCCCGCCACGCGGCCATCACCGCGGGCCTGAGCCACGTGCCCGGCCTGGCGAACAATCGGCACTGTGCGGCCGGGCAGGCGGCCGTGCAGAGCGCTGCCGCCGGTGTGCGCGCGGGAATGGATCAGCTCGTCATCGCCGGCGGAGTGAACTCGGCGTCCACGTCGCCGCGGTCTCGGATGCAGGTCGACGGCGAATGGGTCGACTGGTTCCCGCCGACCCACCCCGACCGGCCCGAGGCGCCCAACCTGGACATGTCCATCACCGTCGGCTGGAACGCCGCGCTCAAAGCGGGCATCAGCCGCGAGGAGATGGACGGGTGGGCGCTGCGGTCACACCGCAATGCGATCGCCGCGATCGACGAAGGCCGGTTCAAGGAAGAGGTTGTGCCCATCGAGACGCCGCACGGGCTGTTCGCGGTCGACGAACATCCACGCCGCGACACGACCATCGAGAAGCTGGCCGCGCTCAAGCCGTTGCATCCCGAGATAGCGGGCTTCTCGATCACCGCGGGTAATGCCTGCGGCGCCAACGACGGTGCCGCCGTGCTGACCATCGCGAGCGACCGGCAAAGTGAGCGGCTGGGACTTCCCGCGCTGGCCCGCATCGTGTCCTGGGCTTCCGTCGGTGTGGACCCGGCGGCCACCGGCTTGGCGCCCGTCGAGGTGATCCCGAAAGCCCTTGCCCGCGCTGGCCTTTCGGTCTCCGACGTGGACCTGTTCGAAATCAACGAAGCGTTCGCGTCGATGTGTGTGGCCACCGTGAAAATGCTCGACCTCGACCCGGACCGGGTCAACGTCAGCGGCAGCGGCTGCTCGCTGGGCCATCCCGTGGCGGCGACCGGTGCCAGGATGCTCGTGACGCTGGTGCACGAACTACGCCGCCGCGGCGGCGGTATCGGCGTCGCGGCGATGTGTGCCGGCGGCGGCATGGGCTCGGCAACGGTCATCGAGGTTGCGGCGGCATAACGAGCCGTAGCGAGCCGTTACGCATGGACATCGCCGATCTGATTGCCCGGGCGCGCAACGGATCTCCCCGCGCGACGGGTCGGCTGCTGAGCCTCGTCGAGGGCGATCGACGCGACGAGGTACTGGCCGCCATCGGTCCTGCGCCGGTGTCGCAGATCCGCGTCATCGGTATCACCGGACCGCCGGGCGCCGGAAAATCGACGACGATCGCGGCCCTCGTCGGCGCCTACCGGGAGCGCGGCTGCCGGGTGGCGGTACTGGCGGTGGACCCGTCGTCGCCGTTCAGTGGGGGCGCCCTGCTCGGCGATCGGATCCGGATGACCGCACACATCGACGACTCCGACGTACTGATCCGCTCGGTGGCCAGTCGCGGCCATCTGGGCGGTCTGGCCGCCGCCGTTCCCGCCGCCATCCGGCTGCTGCAAGCGATCTGTTACAACGTCGTCCTGCTGGAAACCGTCGGCGTGGGCCAGTCGGAAATCGAGATCGCCGCCGTCGCCGATCCGACCGTCGTCATCCTCAACCCCGGCACGGGTGATGCCGTGCAGGCCGCCAAAGCGGGTCTGCTCGAGGTCGCCGACATCGTCGCGGTCAACAAGGCCGACCGAGACGGCGCCGAGCAGACCGTGCGGGATCTGCGGGCTGAAACCGATGCTCCCATCGTCAAACTCGCGGCCGCGCGCGGTGACGGCGTTGCGGACTTGGTGGCCGCGATCGACGCACATCACCGCAGCGACAGCCGGGACCGCCGGCTGGCCCGCGCCCGAGCGCTGATCCTGTCGTTGGCACACACCCGGCTGGGGGCCCGCGCGGACCTCGATCGGCTCGCCGAGTCGGTGGTCGATGGCCGCGACGATCCGTATACGGCTGCCGAGCGGTTGTTGTCCCCGCACCCGCGACAGGACTGAAACCCCGACAGAAGCGCGGCCCATCGCGCCGGGCGGAGGACACCAACTCCGTCGATCGGTGGACAGCATGATTCCGCCAGCAAAGTGCCCGCTCGCCCGACAGACATCGGAGGGGACCCACGGCACTGTTGAGTCATGTCTTTCGTGACCAGTGAACCCGAGGCGCTGATCTCGGCGGCGGGGAACCTGCAGTCGATCGGTAGCGCCATGAACGCGAGTAATGCGGCCGCGATAGCTCCCATCACCGGCGTCATACCGGCCGCCGCAGACGAGGTGTCGGCGTTGACCGCAGCTCACTTCGCTGCCCACGGCACTCTCTATCAAGCGGTCAGCGCACAGGCCGCGGCGATTCACGAACTCTTTGTGACCACCCTCGGAGCCAGCGGCGGTTCCTATGCGGCGACCGAGGCGGCCAACGCGATCGCAGCGCGCTAAGGACGGATTGCGCAGCGATGGTGTACGGGGCGCTGCCGCCCGAGATCAATTCCGGGCGCATGTACACCGGGCCGGGGGCAGGATCGATGCTGGCCGCCGCCGGTGCATGGGATGGCCTGGCCGTCGAGTTGACCTCCATCGCAATCGCCGTCGAGTCGGTGATCTTCGGACTGATCAGCGGGCCCTGGCTCGGCGCGACCGTGACCAGGATGGCCGCTGCCACCACGCCGTACGTGACGTGGCTGAAAGCCACCGCCGCTCAAGCTGAGCAGGCCGCCGGCCAAGCCAAAGCGGCGGGCGCGGCCTACGAGTGCGCCCACGCGATGACGGTGCATCCGGCACTCGTGGCAGCCAACCGTGCGCAGCTGGCGGTCCTGATCGCCACCAACTTGCTCGGCCAAAACTCCCCGGCGATCGCGACCACCGAGGCCCAGTACGGCGAGATGTGGGCTCAGGACGCGGCCGCGATGTACGGCTACGCCGCCGCGTCGTCCGCCGCAATCAGCTTGATCCCGTTCACCGCGCCGCCGCCGACGGCCAACCCGGCGGGGCTGGTCAGCCAGGCCGCGGCGGTTGACCAAGCCGCCGGCAATTCGGCGGCCACCAACGTCGCCACGGTGCTGTCCGAGCTGATGTCGGTGTTGGCCGCCAGCGGCACGTCGATACTCCCGGACTGGATGCAAGACCTGCAGACGGTGATGAGCATTTTCGGTACCCCGTTCTTCGTCTGCACTTCCTCTGCGGGACTGATGATGTCGGCGATGTCGGCCTTCAAGGGCCTGTTCCCGGCGGCGGCCGCGGTCGGCAGCCAGATCGCGGCGGCGGCGGAGTCAGCTGCCGCGGGAGCCCTGGGTTCGGCGGGCATGGCAGGCCTGACCGGCGCGGTGTCGGCCGGCGTGGGTGAAGCGGCGACGGTCGGCGGCTTGTCGGTGCCGGCGGCGTGGGCCGCCTCCGCCCCCACCCTGAGTCATGCCGCGGTCGCGGCGTTGCCGGGCGCCGTCTCCACCGGCGCTTCCTCGCTCGGCTCCGGCGCGGCCCCCGGTCTGCTGGGCGGGTTGCCGCTGGCTAGCGCATCCGAACGGGCGGCCGCGGCCGGCAACGCCGCGCAGGACGGCATCGAGCCGCTTCGGGTGCTGCCGCAGCTGATCGGATAGCGACTCGGATAACGACGCGGATAACGACTCCGACAGCGACTCCCGACAGCGACCCGGATAATGACTCGGATAATGACGAGAACCTAGCGGGTCCAGGCAGCCGGCCTTATCCCGGCCATGTCCTCCGATCGGTGGACCGAGATCGCCGCGGTTTTTTGGGCCGATCGGCGGAGTTATCGCAACGTGATCATCTCTACCGTTCAATTGATGACGAAAACCGCGGCCATCGCCGGCAGCGAACCGGTGCTGACTTCGGGATCGGACGTCGATCTCGCTACTGCTTTTCTTCGGCTGCCAACGGTGGCCGCCACTCATTCGAGCCGGTATCCCGGCGGGCACTGGGCCGGGTCCAGGGCGGCGAGGGCCGCGCACTCCGGCGCGGCCACACTACTTGGCGCCCGTGCCGGCCTCGCCCTGCGTCGCCGGATGCCTGATTCGAACACGTCATCCCACCCGTCCTGCCAGCATGGGCTTCCGGGCGTCATTTGGCTGCTGCTGGGCGGCAACCTGGTGGTGCGCGCGGCGGGGTTCGCCTATCCGTTCATGGCGTTTCACGTGGCCGGGCGAGGGCACGCCGCCGGCGCTGTCGGCGCGGTTCTGGCCGCCTTCGGGGTTGGCTGGGCAGTGGGTCAACTGGCATGTGGCTGGCTGGTGGACCGCACCGGCCCGCGCGCGACGCTGGCGTCCACCATGCTGGTGGCGGCCACGGTGCTGGTGCTGATGGCCCAAGCCCGCAGCGTGCCGGCATTGCTGATCGGAGCTCTGGTCACCGGTGTGGTCTACGACGCGCCGCGCCCGGTGCTGGGCGCCGCGATCGCCGGGTTGGTGCCCGATCCCGGACGGCGGGCGAAGGTCGACGCCTGGCGCTTCGGCTGGATCGTCAGCATCGGCCGCGCGATCACCGGCGGTGTGGGCGGTCTGCTCGCCGGCTGGTCGGGCGTGCCCGTGCTGTTCTGGATCAACGCCGTTGCGTGCGCGATGCTGGCGCTGCTGGCGGCCTGCTGCATCCCGGCCAGGGAGCATCGCCGGTCCTCGGCGGTCACCGAGCCGGTTGCTCAGACGGCTGACACCGGTTACCGCGGAGCGTTTTCGGATGCTCGGCTGGTCCTGCTGCTCGGGTCCAGCCTGGCGACACTGACGGCGGTCCGTGGTCTTTATGCCGCGGTACCCATGCTGATGGCCGACAGCGGTTTGGGCGCAGGCGAATTCGGCTGGGCGCAACTGGCCAATGCCGCTGCCGGCATTGGCCTGACCCCGGTGATGACACCGTGGCTGGGCCGAAAAGCGGCGGCCCGCTTTCGTCCGAGGCTCGACATCCTGGCCGCCGCCGGCGTGTGGACGGCGGTGAGCATGTCGGGCGCCGCGCTCGCACACACCACCCTCGGCTTCACGGTCGCCACGGCGGTCTGCACCCCGGGCGAGATCGCCTGGTTCGTGATCGCCGCCGGCATCGTGCATCGGATCGCTCCGCCCGCCAATGGCGGCCGTTACCACGGCATCTGGTCCATGACGCTGGCTATCGCTTCAGTGGTAGCCCCAATCGTCGCCTCCTACAGCCTAATTCATGGCGGTCATCGTCTGGTGGCGATCGTCACCGTGGCGGTCGGACTGACCGGCGCCGCGCTGTGTCTGCCGCTGGCCCGCGCGCTGCGCCGGCCCACTTCAGTGCCGGCCCTGAGTCACCCTGAGGCGGCGCCACTTTGCCGCACACGGCACGTCACCGGCATCGAGCAGTCGGGTCACCAAGCCGCGCCGAGGTGACGTCATGGGTGCACGCGTTCATCACCGCTCGACCCGCACCATGTCCCCTGTTCGGAGGAACGGGCGTTCATCAAGCGATGGGCCCGATCGGCGGTCCCCCGCGCCGAGCCCGGTCGACGCTGCTGTCCACAATGGCCGTGGCTGCCGCGGTGCTGATGCTGATTGCCGAGGCGCACCGCGTTCCGGTGTTGTTGTTGGCGGCCATGATCGCCGGATTGGCCTGCGAAACACCGCGTCTGGTGCTCGGTGCCGCGATTACCGCGTTGATTTCGGATCCCCGGCAGGGGCCAGACTTGACACCTGGCGCTACGGGTGGGTTCTCAACATCGGCGCGGCGATCGCAGGCGGGGTCGGCGGTCTGCTCGCGGAATGGATGGGCACCTCGCTGCTGTACTGGATCAACGGGATCGTATGCGCAACTTTCGCGGTGGTGACGGCCTGCTGCATACCGGCAGGCCGGTACCACGCGGCGACGCCGGTGACTGCCCATGCCGGTGGTGATTACCGGCAAGTCTTCGCCGACAAGCGGCTGGTTCTGTTGGTCGCATCGGGCTTGGCGACTCTCACGGTCCTCATGGGGATCTTCGCCGTCGTGCCGATGCTGATGAGGGCATCCGGTCTGGGTGCCGGCGCTTACGGCTGGGTGCAGGTGGCCAACGGCGTGGCGGTGGTGGCCCTGACCCCTTTGACGACAACGTGGTTGAGTAAGCAGCTGGCGGTCGGCCCCGGGCTCGACATGCTGGCCGTCGCGGGAGTGTGGGTGACTCTGTGCATGGGCGCGGCCGGGTTCACCCACACCACGGCCGGTTTCAGTGCTGCCGTGGCGGCGTGCTCACCGGGCGAGATCGTCTGGTTTGTGGTCAGCGCCGGCATCGTCCGCCGAATCACTCCGCCCGCCAGCAGTGGCCGCTACCAAGGGGTTTGGTCGATGACGACGGCGGCTGCGGCGGTGACCGCGCCAATTCTGGCTTCCTGCAGTCTGGTGCACGGCGGGCGACAACTGATGGTTGGCGCCACCGTGACCGCCGGCCTGCTCGGCACTGCCATGTGCGCACCCCTGGCACGCGTTTTGGCCGCGGCCGACATCGGCGGGGCGCTGCGCAACCAGGGCCGCAGATGCTACTGAGCAGCCGGCCGGTGAAGCCGGTCCCGAGGCACCGGCCGGCTCCGGATCCGGCGGTGAAACGCCGCCGTGAGTACGGTGTTCCCGTGGCAATCACCAGCGATGTGGAACTGGAGCGGGTGCGCAACCTGCACCAGCTGCGCTCGTACCGGATCGTCTCGGTACTTCGCATTGGGGTCCTGGTGTTCGTCATTGCCGCGATGATCGTCGGCACCCCAGCGCAGGAATGGGCCCAGCAAACTGCCTTGGTCGCTTTGTATGGCATTGCCGCACTGTGTGCCCTGGCATTGGCCTTTTCCCCGGCGCGACGACAGCTCGAAGCGGAGGAATCGTCGGGCGTGCGCCGGTGGGAGCCTCTGGTGTTCACCGCCGTCGACATCGTGGCGTTGACCGGCTTCCAGCTGCTGTCGGCCCACGGCCTGTATCCACTGCTGATCATGACGTTGCTGCCGGTCCTGGCGGGCGTCGATATCTCGTCACGGCGAGCTGTGACGGTGCTGGCGTTCAGCCTGCTCGGGTTCATGCTGGCGGGGGTCCACGACGGCGTGCTCCTCGGCCCGACGGGCTGGCCCCATACCGCTTTTCTCTTCTCGCTGTATGCATTTCTGTGCGCCACAGCGTTGGTGGTGGTGCGGATCGAGGAGCGCCATATACGCTCGGTGGCCGGTTTGAGCGCGTTGCGCGAGGAGTTGCTGGCCCAGACCATGACGGCCTCTGAGGTGTTGCAGCGCCGGATCTCGGAGTCCATTCACGACGGGCCGTTGCAAGATGTGCTGGCCGCGCGCCAGGAACTCGTCGAGCTGCAGATCGCATGGCCGGGCGACGAGCGGGTGGACCGAGCGTTGGCCGGCTTGCAGGATGCCTCAGAACGTCTGCGGCAGGCCACCTTTGAGCTGCATCCGGCCGTCCTCGAGCAAGTTGGGTTGGGGGCGGCGGTCGAACAGCTGGCCGCCTCCACCGCGGCGCGTTCGGGCATCGAGATCAGCACCGACATCGACTATCCGGTGCGCAACGAGATCGACCCGATCATGTTCGGTGTGGCCCGCGAGTTGCTGTCGAACGTGGTGCGCCATTCCCGGGCCCGCACCGCGTCGGTCACCCTCGGAATCACCGACGACACCTGCGTTTTGGATGTTGCCGACGACGGGGTGGGCATCAGCGGCGACACCATGGCTCGTCGCCTCGGCGAGGGGCACATCGGCCTGGCCTCGCATCGGATGCGGGTCGACGCCGCGCGGGGCATATTCGTTTTTCTGGATACCCCGGCGGGCACCCACGTCCGCGTGGAAGTACCGCTGAAATCCTGATTGTGGCACGCGATTGCTGGCCAAGCGGCAGTCGGTCGAGCGGCAGTCAGTCGAGCAGCCCCTGCCGCATGGCTTCGGCCACAGCGGCCGCACGGTCACTGACACCGAGCTTTTCGTAGAGCCGCTGCACATGGGTCTTGACTGTCGACGGCGCCACATACAGTTCGCCGGCGATCGCGGGGATGCTCTGGCCGCGGGCAATACGATTGAGCACCTCCCGCTCGCGGGCGCTGAGCACCGGAGCCGTCGGGGCCGCTCGCTGGCGGATCTCCCCGGCAAGCCCGCCGACCAGGGAGGGCGCGACGACGTCGCGTCCCTTGGCGCAATCGAGTACGGCTTTGACGATCTCGGTGCGCGTCGAATCCTTCAGCAGGAACCCGGCAGCGCCCTGCTGCAATGCCTGGTAGACGATCGCCGATTCGTCGTGCGCCGAAATCAGCAGCACGCGGGTCGGCAAGTCGTAGCTGCGCACCGCGGCGGCCACCTGGGCGCCGTCCATGCCCGGCATCCGGTAGTCGAGCAAGGCAACGTCGGGCAGCTCAGCCTTGATCAACTCCAGCGCCGTCGCGCCGTCATCGGCCTCACCGACCACGTTGACCGAGCCGCTCAAGGAAAGCGCGCGCACCACGCCCTCACGAAACAGCGGATGGTCATCGCCGACCACCACACGGACTTTCTCGGGCGCCGCCATGTTCAAGTCATGCCCCTGTCGCGCCGACCATGGCGATGAGTGTAGCCGTTCGCCGCGACCATCTGCCCGCAATTCCCGGAGAACTCGCGGGCCTGCTCGACAGTTTGCTCCGCGGATCGGCGATATTGCCGCGCAACGCCCCGATCGCATCCGCGGTCATGACTACGGTGTTCTTGTGGTAGAGACCAGCGACGCAGAACTGAAACGGGTGCGCAGGCTGCACCAGTTGCGCTCCTACCGAATCGCTTCGGTGCTTCGAATCGGAGTTGTGGTGTTGATGGTCGCCGCCATGCTGGTCGGCACGAACAACTCCGAATGGCTGCAGCAATCCGCGTTGATCGTCGCCTACGCGTTGGCCGCACTGTGGGCCCTTGCCTTGGCGTATGCACCGTCGCGACGCGTCATTGTGTTGCGCCGATTCGTCAGGATGGCCAGATACGAGCCCTTTGCGTTCACCGCCGCCGACGTTTTCGCGTTGACCGGTTTTCAGTTGCTGTCCACCGACGGGATATATCCCTTGCTGATCATGACCTTGCTGCCGGTCCTGGTGGGCTTGGACGTGTCGTCGCGGCGGGCGGCGGTGGTGCTGGCTTTCACGCTCATCGGATTCGCCCTCGCGGTGATCCAAGACCCGGCAATGGTGCGGGCAATCGGATGGCCCGAAGCGATATTCCGATTCGTGCTCTATGCATTTCTGTGTGCCACCGCATTGATCGTCGTTCGGATCGAAGAGCGCCACGCCCGCTCGGTCGCGGGTCTGAGCGCGTTGCGTGAGGAGCTGCTGGCGCAAACCATGACCGCGTCGGAAGTGTTGCAGCGCCGGATCTCGGAGTCCATTCACGATGGGCCGCTGCAAGATGTGCTGGCCGCCCGCCAGGAGCTCATCGAGTTACAGACGGCTGCGCCCGACGACGAGCGCGTCAACCGGGCTTTGGCCGGTCTGCAGAGCGCATCGGAACGTCTGCGGCAGGCCACCTTTGAGCTGCATCCGGCCGTCCTGGAACAGGTTGGCCTCGGCGCGGCGGTCGAACAGCTGGCCGCCTCCACCGCGGCGCGTTCGGGCATCAAGGTCAGCACCGACATCGACTATCCGGTGCGCAATGAGATCGACCCGATCATGTTCGGTGTGGCCCGCGAGTTGCTGTCAAACGTGGTGCGCCATTCCCGGGCCCGCACTGCGTCGGTCACCCTCGGGATCACCGACGACACCTGCGTTTTGGATGTCGCCGACGACGGGGTGGGCATCAGCGGCGACACCATGGCTCGCCGCCTCGGCGAGGGGCATATCGGGCTGGCTTCGCATCGGGCGCGGGTCGACGCCGCCGGCGGGACTTTCGTCTTCCTGGATACCCCGGCGGGCACCCACGTCTGCGTGGAAGTCCCGCTGAAGTCCTGAAACCACCGCTACCGCGGGTCGACGGATGCGCCGGTGGCGACAGCGTAGCCGGCGCGGTACCCGAAAACCATTGCGGGGCCGATGGTTCCGCCCGCGCCGCCGTAGGCTCGGCCGGTAACTCCGGCCATCGTGTTGCCGGCGGCGAACAGACCGGGTATGGGGTTGCCGCTGACGTGGAGCACGCGTCCATCGCGGTCGGTGCGCGGTCCGCCCTTGGTGCCCATCGCACCCACCCGGATCGGTACCGCATAGTAGGGGCCGGTGTCGATCGGGCCGAGGGTCCGTCCGGCAAGCGTGGTGGCACTCTGGTCGCCCCAATAGCCGTCGTAGGCACTGGAACCGCGGCCGAAGTCGGGGTCGCCGCCGGCCGCGACGTTGCGGTTCCACCGCTCGATGGTGTGCGTCAGCCCGTCGACGTCGAGGCCGGCCTTGGCGCCCAATTCGGCCAGGTCGGCCGACTCGCAGAACCAGCCGGGAACCGGTTGAGCGGGGGCGACACCCAGAAACCCGTAGCGCTGCAGGTGAATCGAGTCAAAGACGATCCAGCCGCGGTCGTTGACGTAGCCGCCCCGGGGATCGAGGTAGTGGAAGGCGCCGGCCATCGAGTTGTAATCGCATGCCTCGTTGACGAACCGCCGCCCGGCCCGGTTGACGATGATGCTGCGCGGGCGGGTTCGCTCCAGGCGCACGCTGCGGCTGCGTTGCCGGCCGTCGATGGTGTCGCCCGGGATCTGCACGATCGGAACCCACCACGCTTCACCCATATTGGCCAGCTCGGCGCCGCGCGCCATCGCCATGCGCAGTCCGTCTCCGGTGTTGTTGGGCGGCGAGACCGCGCCGTGCATCGGTCCGCGCAGGAATGCCCGCACCAGAACCGGATCCCATTCAAACCCGCCCGTCGCCAGGATGACCCCGCGCCGGGCCCCAACGCTGATGCTGTGTTCGGGGCGCGCGATTCGCACTCCGGTGACGGCTGAGCCGTCGACGATCAGTTCCTCGGCCGGCGCGTTCGGGCACGGTTGCACTCCGGTGTCCAGCAGGCCCTTCAACAGTCCGGCGATCAGCGCGGTGCCGGCCACGCACACGTTGCCCGGCCCCGCGTCGACGCCGGCATGCAACCGGGCGCGGGTCTCGGCGTCGAAACCGACGTTGGACCAATCGGCGGGGAATGTGGTGATCCGGCCGGCCCACTCGCCGATTCGGTCGAGATCGAACGGCGCCGCGCTGAGCGAGCGCCCACCGGCGGGCTGTCCTCCGGGCAGCTCGGGCCGGTAATCCGGGAATCCGTCGGCGACCTCGAAGCGCAGACCGCTGTGTTTCTCGACGAAGTCGAGCATGGCCGGACCGGTTTGCACGAACGTTTCCACCAGGGCGTCGTCCATCGATCCCCACGATTGCGCGCGCAGGTATTGCAGGGCGTCGGCCACCGTCAGCTCACGGTCGGGACAGCGGTGATGAGCCGGAATCCAGGCGATGCCGCCCGAGACGGCGGTGGTCCCGCCGATGGTCGGCGCCTTCTCGAACACCGCTACCGATGCGCCGGCGACCGCCGCGGTCAATGCGGCGGTGAGCCCGGCGCCGCCGCTGCCGAGCACGACGACATCGAATTCCTGATCCCACCGCATGCCCGGCGTCCCTTCAGCTCAGCAGTGTGGACAACTGTGTGGCGGCCGCGATGACCGCGTCCTTTCCCCGGCGCACCACGTCTTCGCGGTGGGAAATGAGGTTGATGCAGGTCGGCGGTGATGGCGCGACGCGGCGCACGGGCACGGCCAGGCCGTAGGTATTGGGTTCGATCTCCCCGTAGGTCATCACCCAGCCCCGCTCACGGGTGGCGGTGACCAGGTCCCGTTCACCCGGACGCGGCGACATGCCCGCCAGCAGGGCTATTCCGGCGGCGCCGCGGACCAGCGGATACCTGCTGCCTTCGTGGAAAGCGAGCTGGTAGGCGACCTGAGTCGGCACGATGACCGCGATCGCCACTTGCTCGTCGCCCTCGGCGACCAGCAACGACACCGTGGTTCCCAGTTCGTCGGCCAACGCCCGCAGCGTCGGCAGACTCAGCTGGCGCAGGTTGTGGTCGAAGGACGAGCCGAGGACGGCCAGGGCCGCCGCCGGCCGATAGCGCCCGTCCTCGCCCTTGGAGACCAGCCGGAACTGGGTCAGCGTCGAGAGCAATCGGTAGGCGATGGTCCGGTGTACGCCAACCTGGTCGGCCACCTGCTGCATGGTGAGCCCGCTGGGCGAACCCGCGACCAGTTGCAGCGCAGTGAGCCCCCGGGCCAGGGTCTGCGAGCCGGTCACAGTCTTGACAGGCCCCCGGACGAGAGCAAAGCTCTATGAATAACGCACATTAACGTGCGATATTAGCACAATCCGGTATCCGTAAACGAGAACCGGACTTCCAACGGAAGGAACCGTGGCGGAGTTCGAGAGCGTGTGGAGCGATCTCCAAGGTGTCCCGTTCGAGCAGGGCTACCTCAACGCCGCGGGGATCCGGACGCGCTACCTGCGCGCCGGCGATCCCGGTAGGCCGGTGCTGGTGCTGTTGCACGGGTCCGGTGGTCACGCCGAGGCCTACGTCCGCAACCTGGCGGCGCACGGCGAACATTTCTGGACCTGGTCGATCGACATGCTGGGTCACGGCTACACCGACAAACCGGGGCATCCACTCGAAATCCGGCACTACGTCGAGCACCTGATGGCGGTGGTGCGCAGCATCGGGACCGACCGGATCAAGCTGAGCGGTGAATCGCTGGGTGGCTGGGTGGCCGCCCGGGCCGCCATCGACCACCCGGACGTCGTCGACCGCCTGGTGCTCAACACCGCCGGCGGCTCGCAGGCCGACCCGGAAATCATGGCGCGCATCATCGCGCTGTCCATGGCAGCCGCGGAGAACCCGACCTGGGAGACCGTGCAGGCGCGGATCAAGTGGCTGATGGCCGACAAATCCAAGGGCTACGACGACTTGGTCGCCGCCCGGCAACGCATCTATCGCCAGCCCGGGTTCGTCGCGGCCATGCGCGACATCATGGCTTTGCAGGATCCGCAGATCCGGGCCCGCAACCTGCTGGGGCCCGACGATTACGGGGCCATCACCGCGCCGACGCTGGTGCTCTGGACAACCCACGACCCGACGGCCGACGTGTCGGAGGGCAGCCGGATCGCGTCGATGATTCCCGGCGCGCGCTTTGAGGTGATGTCGGGCTGTGGCCACTGGCCCCAGTACGAGGACGCCAAGACGTTCAATCGCCTGCACCTCGATTTCCTGCTGGGACGCTGATGACCGGGAGCGGACACGAGGTAGACGTGTTGCTGGTCGGCGCCGGTCCGGTCGGGCTGACGTTGGCCAATATTCTTGGGCTGCAAGGTATTCGCACGCTGGTGGCCGAGGAGCGAGCCAGCCTGATCGACTATCCCCGCGGGGTCGGACTGGACGACGAGGCGTTACGCACCTTTCAGTCGATCGGCCTGGTCGACGAGATCCTCCCGCACACGGTGCCCAACCAGATTCTGCGGTTCTTCGACGCCAAGCGCCGGATATTGGCCGAAATCGCACCGCCCGACGCGCGTTTCGGCTGGCCCAGGCGCAACGGCTTTGTGCAGCCGCTGGTCGATGCCGAATTGTTGCGGGGGCTGGACAGATTCGACCACGTCGAAGTGTGGTGGAACCGCCCGGTGATGTCCTGTGCGCAAACCGGCGACGCGGTGACGGTCGAGTGTGGTGGCGAGGGCGGCGTGTCGCGGGTGCGCGCCGGCTATGTCGTCGGCTGCGATGGTGGGCGCAGCATCATCCGCCGAACAATGGGTGTGTCGTTCGACGGCACCACCTCGCCGACCCGGTGGCTGGTCGTCGATATCGCCAACGATCCACTCGGTCACCCCAACAGCGAGGTCGGCGCCGACCCGCAACGCCCGTACGCGTCGATCTCGGTCGCACACGGGATTCGCCGGTTCGAATTCATGATCCACGCCGACGAATCCGACGAGCAGGCGGCGGATCCGGCGTTTTTGACCCGCATGCTGGCCCGCGTGGTCCCATACCCCGACCGGGTTGAGGTGATCCGCCGGCGCGTCTACACCCATCACTCGCGAATCGCCGGCGCCTTCCGCAGCGGTCGCCTGCTGCTGGCCGGGGATGCCGCACACCTCATGCCGGTATGGCAGGGGCAGGGCTACAACAGCGGCATCCGCGACGCGTCGAATCTGGGATGGAAGCTTGCCGCGGTGGTCACCGGGCAGGCCGGCGACTGTCTGCTCGATACCTACGACATGGAACGCCGCAAACACGCCCGGGCGATGATTGACCTGTCCACCATGGTGGGAAGGGTGATTTCCCCCACCGACCGCAGGATCGCGGCCGGCCGGGACCTGATCGTGCGCGCCGCCTCAATTGTGCCGTCGCTCAAGCGCTATGTGCTCGAGATGCGGTTCAAGCCGATGCCACGCTACGAGCGCGGCGCAGTCGTGCACGCCGAGCCCCGCAACCCACGATCGCCGGTGGGTACCTTATTCGTTCAACCCCGGGTCAACACCCGCACCCGCCGCAACGTCTTGCTGGACGACGTGCTGGGCGCCTGGTTCGCGGTGTTGTGCTGGAACAACAACCCGCGGAAAATCCTTGGCGAGCACGCATTTGCAACGTGGCAGGCGTTGGGTGCGCGGTTCGTCGTCGCGCGTCCGGAGGTGCAGCTGCACTGGACCGGACACGACGACCCCGATGTCGTGGTCGTCGGCGACCACACCGGAGACCTCAAGTCCTGGTTCGACGCTCACGACGAGTCGGTGGTGTTCCTGCGTCCCGACCGGTGTATCGCCGGCGCGTGTATCGCCCAACTCGCTCCCGAGTTGAGCGCATCGCTCGTCAAGGCCCTCACCCTCACTCCGAGAGGCGGTGATTTCCAAAGTGCCACTGGCTCTGTGCTGTATGTCCCACAGCCCGCTGCTGAATCTACCGGGGCCGCCGCGGGACCTGCTTGACGACGTCAATGCCGCGATCGGGAAGGCACGGGAATTCGTCGGCGAGTACGATCCCGAAGTCGTCGTCATCTTCGCGCCCGACCACTACAACGGATTCTTCTACAAGGTGATGCCGCCATTTTGTATCGGCATGCACGCCAACGGAGTCGGCGACTACGGCAGCTACGCCGGCCCCCTCGACGTTCCCGAGCAGATCGCGCAGCAGTGCGTCAAGGCCGTGCTCGGCGCTGACGTCGACATCGCCGTCTCGGCCAGCATGGACGTCGATCACGGAACGGTCCAGCCGCTGGAGAAGCTCTTCGGCACCGCGACGTCGCGCCCGGTGATACCGATCTTCATCAATGCGATCGCCACGCCGCTGGGACCACTGCGCCGTTGCCGGGCACTGGGTACCGCGGTGGGCGAATTCCTTGCCTCACTGGACAAGCGGGTGCTGGTGATCGGGTCCGGTGGGCTGTCGCACAGCCCGCCGGTGCCGACGCTGGACAATGCCGGCCCGGCCGGTCTGGAGCGGATCGTGCACGGCCAGCCGATGAGTTCCGAGCAACGACAAGCCCGGCAGACCGCGGTGATCGACGCCGCCAAGAGCTTCGCCGCGGGAGACAGCAACCTTGCGCCCCTCAACCCGGCCTGGGATCAGCGATTCCTGGAGATCGTCGACGGGGGACACCTGGACGACCTGGATCAGTGGTCGAACTCGTTCGTGATGCACGAGGGCGGCGGCTCCGCGCATGAAATCCGCACCTGGATAGCCGCTTTCGCCGCCCTGGCGACCGCGGGACCGTACCGGACCACACTTCGCTACTACAAACAGGCTCCCGACCTGATCACCGCGTTCGCCATCAGGACGGCGGCGCCGAGCCCATGACCTATACCGGCAGCGAAGCCTTCGACCACGTCGTCGACGTGCTCGTGGTGGGGTCCGGCGCGGGCGGTATGACGGCCGCACTGACCGCCGATGCCGCCGGCCTACAGACGCTGGTGGTGGAAAAGTCCGGCCACTTCGGCGGTTCCACCGCCTTGTCCGGTGGCGGTATCTGGGTACCCGGCGCGCCGGCGCAGCGCCGAGCGGGCTACGCCCCGGCACCCGCTGATGTGATCGAGTACCTGCGCCGGGTCACCGACGGCCTGGTCAGTGCGGCGCGGATACGCCAATACGTCGAGTCGGCCCCGCAGATGCTGCAGTTCCTGGAAGGGCTCTCGACGTGGCTGGAGTTCGTCTGGAAGCCCGGCTACGCCGACTACTACCCGGACATACCCGGCGGCTCCGAACTGGGCAGCACCATCAACGTGCCACCGATCGACCTGCGTTCGTTGGGCGCCGATGAGGAGAAGCTACTCGCACCGCTGTCGCTGGCGCCCAAGGGAATCTGGCTGGGACCAAACGAATTGCGTTCGTTCTACCGGATCCGCCAGTCTTGGAGCGGAAAGGCGGTGCTGCTGAAGCTGCTGGCCCGAATGGTCAGGGCCAGGGTGCTCGGTGAGCGGATCGCGGCGATCGGCCAGTCACTGGCAGCGCGGCTGCGACTGGCGATGAAGGAGCGCGACATTGCGCTGTGGCTGGACTCGCCCATGACCGAATTGCTCACCGACACCGACGGATCGGCGATCGGTGCGCTGGTGGACAGAGCCGGCGTACCGGCGCGGATCGGCGCGCGGCACGCGGTGATCCTGGCTTGCGGAGGTTTCGACCACGACCTGGCCTGGCGCAAGGAACACCAGCCGATCGTGGACCGGGACTGGAGCTTCGGCAATCCCGCGGCCACCGGTGACGGGATCCGTGCCGGCCAGCGGCTGGGTGCGGCCACCGACCTGCTCGACGAGGCCTGGTGGTTTCCGGCCATGCAATGGCCGGACGGCCGAATGCAATTCATGCTCAATGAGCGGATGATGCCGTCCCAGTTCATCGTCAACGGCGACGGTAAGCGCTTCATCAACGAGGCCGCGCCCTATATGGACTTCGGTCACGCCATGATCGAGGGCCAGAAGTCCGGAGTCACCCACATCCCCTGCTGGCTCATCACCGATCACCGGTCCTGGAACCGCTACGTCATCGCCGGGCATCTGCCGATACCGAAGATTCCCGGAGCGCCGGTACCCACCGGGCGGACGGTCCCCGCGGCCTGGCTGCAGACCGGCGTCGTCAAAGCGGCGCGGACATGGGAGGAGCTGGCAGGCAAGGTCGGCGTCCCGGGCACCCAACTCCGGCAAACGGCAACGCGTTTCAACGAACTCGCCCGCAACGGCCACGACGACGACTTTCACCGCGGCGACAGCGCCTACGACAACTACTACGGCGACCCCACGCTGCCCAACCCCAACCTGTACCCGCTGGGCGATCCGCCCTACTATGCGTTCCGCATCGTTCTCGGTGACCTCGGCACGTCGGGAGGCCTGCGCACCGATGAACACGCACGGGTGCTGCGCTGCGACGACACCGTGGTGCGTGGACTCTACGCGGTGGGCAACACCTCCGCGCCGGTGATGGGCCGCAGCTACGCCGGTGCCGGGGCGACCATCGGACCCGCCATGACCTTTGGCTATGTCGCAGCGAAACACGTAGCGGCACAGGCACGTAATGCTCATAGGAGGTAAGCATGAAAATCTCGTTGTTCTACGAATTCGCCCTGCCACGTCCCTGGACCGCCGACGACGAACGCATCCTGCTGCAGGATTGCCTCGACGAGGTCGAGGCCGCCGACAAGGCCGGCTTTTCCACCGTCTGGCTCACCGAGCACCACTTCCTCGAGGAATACTGTCATTCCACCGCACCTGAAATACTTCTGGCCGCGGCCAGCCAGCGGACCAAGAACATCCGATTGGGATTCGGCATCATGCACCTGCCGCCCGCAGTCAACCACCCCGCCCGGGTGGCCGAACGCATTGCCACCCTGGACCTGCTGTCCAACGGGCGGGTCGAGTTCGGCACCGGAGAATCATCCTCGGTCGGCGAACTGGGGGGATTCAACATCGATCCCGCCGACAAGCGGGCACAATGGGAGGAGGCGCTGGAAGTCGCGATTCGCTGCATGATCGAGGAACCGTTCTCCGGTTTCCAGGGCGAGCACATCCAGATGCCGGCCCGCAACGTCATTCCCAAGCCGATGCAAAAGCCGCACCCGCCGGTCTGGGTCGCCTGCACCCGGCCCGCCACCGTCCAGATGGCCGCCCAGAAGTGCATCGGCGCACTGAGTTTCGCCTACACCGGTCCCGGCCCACTGACCGAGCGGGTGAACGGCTATTACAAGGAATTCGAGGAGAACGGCGTCCCGGTGACCCCACGGATCAACCCGAACATCCTGGCCATCGGCGGTGACCTGTCGATGATGGTGGCGCGGACAGACGACGAGGCGCTGCGGCGCCTCGGGCAGGGCGGCGGCTTCTTCTCGTTCGGCATCATGCACTACTACATGACCGGTGTGCACACTCCCGGGCGCACGGGTGTGTGGACCCGGTATCTCGAAGAGGTGCAGAAGGATCCGGCGCTGGCCTATGGGCCGGGACGCGGCGCCATCGGCTCGCCGGCCACCGTGCGCGAGTTCCTGCGCGGCTACGAGGAGAGCGGCGTGGACGAGATCATCCTGCTGCTCAACCCGCGAAGTCACGAGGGCACCATGGAGTCCATCGAAATCATGGGCGCCGAAGTGCTGCCGGAATTCATCGAGCGCGACGCCAAGGCGGTCGCCGACAAGGCCGCCAGGCTCGCTCCCGTCATCGAGCGAATCGAGGCACGCCGGCCGGAAACACGACCCTTTGGCGCACCCGCGTTCGACGAAAACTACTCATTCGGCGGCCTGCCCACCGGACGCGGCGGTAAGTTCACGGCCAGCGAGATCCCCGAAGCCATGGCGGAGATCAACGAGGGCCGCGTCATGGCGGCGCGCCGCGCAAAGGAGCAGCGTCAATGACACCGGAAGTTGGCTAGGCGTTGGGCCGAATCGACGACCTGTGGCGCTACGACGGCCGCCGTGCGGTGGTGACCGGATGTTCCTCGGGTATCGGCGCGCAGGTCGTACATCAACTCACCGCACTCGGCGCGCACGTGGTCGGCTTGGACAAACAGCGAACGGGCCACGAGATCAACGACTTTCACGAGGTTGACCTCGCCGATCCGGATTCCATCGATCGGACCGTCGCGGCTCTCGGCGGACGCGTCGACACGCTGTTCAACGTCGCCGGCGTCTCCTCGGGGATCGGCGACCCGCTACTGGTCGTCACCATCAATTTCCTAGGGCTGCGCCATCTCACCGAGGCGCTGATTCCGATGATGGCCGCGGGTGCATCGATTGTCAGCGTGTCATCGCTTGCCGCGGCGGCCTACCGGGAGCATCGGTCGGCAGTGGCTCCGCTGCTGAATACCACGACGATGCAAGAAGGCATCGAATGGTGTCATCGCCACCCCGAGGCGGTGGGCAGCGGCTACCAATTGTCCAAGGAAGCAGTCATCCTCTACACCATGCGACGCACGGCCGACCTCGGTGCACGCAGTATCCGGATCAACTGCTCCGGGCCCGCGGTGACCGAGACACCGATCCTCGACCAGCTGAGGCGTGCCTACGGGCCGGAATTCCTCGACGACATTGCCAAGCCGCTGAGCCGGGTGGCCGATCCGGCCGAACAAGCCGCGGTGCTGCTGTTCTTGAACAGCCGTGCCGCCAGTTATATTTCGGGTCAGGTCGTCTGGGTGGACGGCGGAAACTTGGGCGCCGCAATCGCCGGCGAACTCGAGAAAGGACGGGCGCCATGGCCAGCCTAACCGAATTCAGGCGGGTGGCAAGCGATCTCAGTAACTGGGGCCGGTGGGGTGACACGGACGAACTCGGGACGTTGAACTTCATCACCGCCGACACCATCCGGCACGCCGCCAGCCTGGTCCGGCACGGGAAGGTGTTTCCGCTCGGCGTGGATTTCGGGTCGTCCGGCCCGCAGGGCGCTTTCGGGTTCCGGCACAACCCCATACACGTGATGACCGTGGACGGTGGCGATGCGAACACCCTGGGTCGGTACGGGCCCGGATGGACGCAGAACCCGACGGCCGAAGAGATGGGCAACTACCTGGTCGACAATCCGTTCCGGTTCAACGACGACATGGTCATCATGCCGTTGCAGGCGGCCACCCAGTGGGACGCGCTGTCGCACGTCTACTACGACGACCAGCTCTACAACGGCTTCCCGGCCGGATCGGTGACCAGTCTGGGGGCCTATCACTGCGGCATCGACAAGGTCGACGTCAAGGGCATCACCTCGCGCGGCGTGCTACTGGACCTGGTGCGTCATCGCGGCGCGGAAGTCTTTCTCGAGCATGGCAACCCGATCACTCCGGAGGAACTGGACGACGTCGTCCGTGCCCAAGGCGTCACGGTCGGCCGCGGAGACATCGTGCTGATCCGAACCGGTTGGTGGGCAAGGTTTCTGATGACCGGCAACAAGACCGAGTGGTACTCCGGGCTGGACTGGCGCTGCGCCCAGTGGCTGCACGATCACGAGATCGCCGCGGTGGCCTCCGACAATCTCCAGGTCGAAGACCCCGTCTCGGGAGTCGAAGGCCTGTTCCTGCCGTTTCATCTGCTGTGCCTGCGTGACATGGGGCTGATGCTGGGCGAATACTGGGATCTCACGGCCCTGGCGGCCGACTGCGCCAGCGACGGCGTCTACGAGTTTCAGCTGATCGCGCCGCCGCTGAGATTCATTGGTGCGGTGGGATCGCCGGTGAATCCCATCGCGATCAAGTGATGCCGATACACCGCCGCACCGCCGTGGTCGACGGTCTGGTCACCAGTTATCTGGAGTCGGGCGCGGGTGACCCGGTGGTGCTGCTGCACGGCGGCGAATTCGGGGCCAGCGCCGAATTGGGCTGGGAGCACAACATCGCCGCGCTGGCTGCGCGCTACCGGGTGCTGGCGCCCGATCTCCTCGGGTTCGGACAGTCGGCCAAGGTCGTAGACTTCGTCGACGGCCGCGGGATGCGCATCCGGCATGTGGCACGGTTCTGCGACGTTGTCGGCGTCGACTCCGCGCATTTCGCCGGCAATTCCATGGGCGCCATCATGCTGCTGACCGATGCCACCTCGAATGTATCCCGGCTGCCGATCCGCACCATGGCGATCATCTGCGGCGGGGGAGAGATTCAGCAGAATCGGCACTTCGACGCGCTGCAGCGCTACGACGCCACCTTTGCGGGGATGCGCCGTATCGTCGAGGCACTGTTCCACGACGCGCGCTATCCGGCCGACGAGGACTACGTGCGGCGCCGCTACCAGTCGAGCATCGCTCCGGGAGCGTGGGAAGCCGTGGCGGCAGCGCGTTTTCGCCGCCCCGGCGCTGAGCCGGAATCTGAGCCGGCCTCGGAACCGGCCTCGGAATCGTCGAGTGCGCGCCGCTATCAGCGCATCACCGTGCCGACGCTCGTGGTCGAGGGGCGTAACGACAAGCTCCTGCCCGCCGGGTGGGCCGCGCAGCTCGCCAAGCAGGTCAGGGATGGACGCGCGGTGGTGATCGACGACGCGGGCCACTGTCCGCAAATCGAGCAATCCTCGGCCGTCGACGAACTCCTGCTGGACTTCTTCAGCCGTCAGAAGACGTAATCCAGGCGCGTCATCATACCGGCCGCCAGGTGATACATGTTGTGGCAGTGCATCACCCACGTACCCGGATTATCGGCGACGAGCACTGCCTGGACCTTCTGCTTGGGCAGGACGATCACGGTGTCCTTACGGGCGCCGAGGGAACCGTCGGCTTTGACGATCTGATAGGTGTGGCCGTGCAGGTGCATGGGGTGCCACATCATGGTGGTGTTGTCGAACACCAGAAGTTGGCGCTGGCCCTGGTGTACCTGCAGCGGCTTGGTCCTGCTGTAGGGCTCACCGTTGATCGTCCAGTCGTATTTCGCCATGGTGCCGCCCAACACGACAGGAAGTTCGAGGCCGGGTTCGGCCCGGCCCAGATTGGCCGACGTTGTGGCGGTGAACATCTCGATGGTGCCCACCCTCTTGGTGAGTTCCGCCGGCTGGAACTGCGGATCGGGCGCGCTGCCCGCACCGGTGGACAGCAGCGAGCGTGCCACGGCGTTCTTGCCTTCGGCGAGTGCGACGAGCGGGAAGACACCGGATGCCGCCCTCACGATGACGTCGTAACGTTCACCCATGCCGATCAGCAGCGCGTTGACCGGTGTCGCAAGCACCGGGTAACCGTCGGTGTGGGTGACCGTCATCGAATGTCCGGCCAGCGCGACGCGGAATGCCGTATCGGCAGCGGCATTGATGATCCGGATTCGGATTCGCTGGCCCGGCTTCGCATTGAAGGTCGTGGGGGCCGCGGGGATCCGGCCGTTGATCAGATAGTAGGGGTAGGCGACGTCGCCCGCGTCGCCGCCGAGCAGCTCGCTGCTGGCCACGTCGCCGCCCGGCATACCGGGCATCGGGGATGGCGGCGGCGTCTCGGTCGTGCTCGTCGTACTTGTCGTGCTCGTCGTACTTGTCGTGGTTGGCGGGGTCGGCTGGGTCGGCGGGGTGGGCATGGGCATTGCGGTGGGCTTGTTCGGGTCCACCAGGGCGTCGTAAATCTGTTGCGGACTCTTGCCGACGCCGTCGGTCCAATCGTCAAGCACGACAATCCATTCCGCGTCGTAGCGTCCCGGTTCGGTCGGATCGTCAATGATGACCGGCAGATAGAGCCCCATGTCCTCTTCGAGGCCGACGTGCGGATGAGCCCAGTAGGTGCCCGGATCAGGGGCGGAGAATCGGTAGGTGAAGTCGTGGCCGGCCTCGATGTTCGGGGCGGCGGGCACGACGCCGTCCATGTCGTTGCGCAGCGCGATGCCGTGCCAGTGCAACGACGTCGGGCGGTCGAGCCGATTCGTCACCGCGACGACAATCTCATCGCCGACGGCGGCCCGGATCAGCGGTCCCGGGACCGTGTTGCCGTAGGCCAGCGTACGGGCGATCGGCCCACCGAGGTCGATCTCCACCTGCTGAGGGACCAGGCTGGCGGTAACGGTTCGACCGCTGTGCGGCCGGGCCCGCTCGGCCGCGTCGATTGCGGCAGCCATGGCCGCCTCGCCTGCCGAGTGTGTCTGTGGGTGGCCGCAACCGGCCAGCGCGAACCCACTGGCGATTCCGGCGCCGATAAAGCCGCGCCTGCTGAGCTGTACTCCGCCCAGGGGATGACCGCTCGTTGGCAGTACCGGCATGGACAGCTCCTCGTCTGGCGTTAATTCGGGCCCGCGCTACTACCCTGCTAGGACATCGACCGCCGCGCAAGCCGCAATGCCGCACCTTAGGTGATACCCGCTGGGGGTATATAGTCGCCGACGTGAACCTTCGGCAGGCGGTGTGGACGCGGTCCGCGCGGATCGCAATCGTCCTGGTCGTGGTCGTCGCCGCGGTAGCCGCTCAATGTTGGCTGCCGCAGTTGGATCGTCAACCGGCGCATCTGAGCCACCCGCTGTCGACGGCTGTGGGCAGTGAATTCGCGGTGAACATCGGTCACGCACATCTCACCGACGACTCGGCGTCGCCGTGCCCTCCGCTGCAGGCCAGCGCGGTGATACCGCGATCGCACACGCCGGCGTTCGAAGCTGCCGTGGTGGTGGTCGCCAGCGGCATCGCGGGCGTACTCACCGCTGCCGTGGTGGTCGCCGGGCGCGGACCGCCGACCCTCCCGGTTGATGTGCGCACCGGTCAAGACTTGTTGACTCGGTTCTGCCTGTCTCGTTGCTGACCGGTCAGTGTCAGGCCCTGGTGATGGGGGTGCGCAACTTCTCCCAGCAGGGCATGTTCTTCGTGGGCGGCACACTGGCGGACCGGTTCGGCTATAAACCGCTGATCGTGGCCAGCTGTCTGATCCGTACCGGCGGGTTCGCCATGCTGGTGTTCGCGCAGTCCTTGCCCACCGTGCTGATCGCCTCGGGTGCAACCGGTTTCGCTGGGGCACTGTTCAACCCGGCGGTGCGCGCCTACCTCGCCGTCGACTCCGGCGACCGGAAGATCGAAGCCTTTGCGATGTGCAACATCTTCTATCAGGCGGGCATCCTGCTCGGCCCGCTGGTGGGATTGGCATTGCTGGCATTGGACTTCCGGATGACCGTGCTGGGCGCCGCGGCAGCGTTCGCCGCGCTGACCGTGGCCCAGCTGCTGGCGCTGCCGCGGCCGTCGGCCGACCCCGAATACGAGAAGACCTCAATCCGGCAGGGCTGGCGGACAGTTGCCCGCAACCGCGCGTTCTGGTGCTTCGCCGCGGCCATGACCAGCGCCTATCTGCTGTCGTTCCAGATCTACCCGGCGCTGCCCATGCAAGCATCGGTGCTGGTGCCGCGCAACCAATCTCTGTTGGTGGCAGCAATGTTCGCGGTATCGGGCGTGGTCGCGGTCGCCGGGCAGCTGCGCATTACCCGATGGTTCGCCGCACGCTGGAGCGCCGGCCGCAGCCTGGTTGTCGGGGCCACCATCCTGGGTGCGTCGTTCGTACCGCTCGCGGTGGTCCCGGACGTCGAACGGTTCGGGACCGTCGCAGCAGTCACGGCATTGTTGCTGTCGGCGAGTCTGCTTGCGATTGCCTCGGCGGCGTTGTTTCCGTTGGAAATGCGGACCGTGGTGGCATTGTCGGGCGACCGGTTGGTGGCGACTCACTACGGGTTCTACAGCACCATCGTGGGAGTCGGCATCCTGCTGGGAAACCTGGGCGTCGGCTCGCTGTGGAGCGCGGTGCACCGGGTGAACGCCGATGCCGTGTGGGGCGGTTTGATTCTCGTGGGACTCGCGACCGTCGCCGGGCTCTACGCGCTGGACAGATCTTCGCAACGGCGCCCAACCCCGCCTTCCTTCGGGCGCTGCCCGGCTCCGACATCACGATTGACAGTAGGTCCGATAACGATGCCGGCCGAACCTCGCGCCAGCTTTTCGACCCCGCGCAGCCGGCGGTTATGAAGAGCGCCAAGGTAACTGACTTCGGCCCGGAAATCGGCTATCCCGAAGCCAGGCGGCGACCGGGAGGTGCGGCGAGGTGGAGTTCGGAGCACTACCACCCGAGATCACTTCAGCGAGAATGTATGCGGGTCCTGCCCGCTGCGCTGCGCAGCCTCGGGCGGCCGGTGCAATCGGTGTCTGCCGCTTCGACGATCGCGAACATGCTGCGGCTCAAGCCTTTCCCGTCGCCGGTGAGCGGCTTCGTGGCGGCGATCAGTGCCCCGCTGGCCATGACGTCGAGCGGGACGCCGGCGGCGATGGCCACGACGATGTCCGGCTCATCTCGGCTGGTGGTGTCGGCGGCCTGGAGTCGCGCCGTCTTGGTCGGCAGGTTGTCGGTGCCACGCAGTTGGGGTGCGGCCGCGTTCGGCGCAACCGGTCTCCGTTTCACCGCTAAATCAACTGCTTGACTTAAGGCGGCGGGCGCCGATTAACTCGTCGTGTGGTCAACGAACTGGCCGGCAAGGTCGCCGTCGTCACCGGTGGGGCATCCGGTATCGGCCGTGCTACGGCTGAGCGGTTTGTGGACGAGGGCGCGCGGGTGGTCATCGCCGACGTCCAAGCGGACATGGGTCAGGCGCTGGCGGCCCGCCTGGGACCCGAAACCATGTTCCGGCGCACCGACGTCTCCGATCCCGGACAGGTCGCGGCGGTGGTGGCAGCCGCCGTTGACACGTTCGGCGGCTTGCACATCATGGTGAACAACGCCGGTGTCTCCGGAACCATGCACCGCCGATTCCTCGATGACGACCTGGCCGATTTTCACCGGGTCATGGCCGTCAATGTCCTGGGGGTGATGGTGGGCACCCGCGATGCCGCCCGGCATATGGCCGCTCACGGCGGCGGATCCGTCGTCAACCTCACCTCGATTGGCGGCATCCAGGCCGGCGGCGGCGTGATGACCTACCGCGCGTCGAAGGCGGCGGTCATCCAGTTCACCAAATCGGCGGCAATCGAGTTGGCGCACTATGAAATTCGAGTCAACGCCATCGCGCCCGGCAACATACCCACGCCATTATTGGCCTCGTCGGCGGCGGGGATGAGTCGAGACGAACTCGAGCGGTATGAGGCGGCGATTCGCCAGGCCATGCGGGACGACCGGCCGCTGAAGCGCGAGGGCACGCCCGAGGACATCGCGGAGGCGGTGTTGTATTTCGCCGGCGAGCGGTCCCGCTATGTCACCGGAACCGTGCTCCCGGTGGACGGCGGGACGGTGGCGGGCAAGGTGATTCGATCCGCGCGCCGAACGTGAAGCCACTGCGAACATTTCGCGGAATTGTCGCACTCAGTACACGTTCGGCGAAGGTGCGGCGGGTGCATGGCTATGGCGGGCCGCTTCTTGGGCGAGTTGCACCCGGGAGGTCATACCCAGCTTGGTGTAGACGTGGGTGAGGTGTGATGCACGGTGCGTGGTGAGACGAAAAGTCGTGCGGCGACGTCGTTGTTGCTGAGTCCGGCGATCGACGATCTCGATCAGCGACAGCGCCCGCACTCTGGCCGCGGCCAGCTCGATCGCCAGCGGCATTCCATCCAGCCGACGGCAGATGTCGGTCACCGCCGGCGCCGTCTCGGCGTCGATGCGGAAGTCGGGCACCACCCGTCGGGCGCGATCGCTGAACAACGCCACGGCTTCGTCGGCCAGCGACAGCGACGGCACCCGCCAGGTCACTTCACCGGGCGCCCCGATCGGTTCGCGACTGGTCGCCAGCAAGGTCAATTGACTGGAGCCGCCGAGCAGAGCGACGACCAGCTCCGCTACCGCGTCGAGCAGATGCTCGCAATTGTCGAGCACCACAAGCAGGCACCGATCGGCGACGAACCACAGCAGGGTGTCCAGCGTCGATCGCCCGGGTTGATTGGGCAGCCCCAGCGCGCGCATCATCGCGGGCGGGACGGCATCGGGGTCGGTGATCGGCGCCAGGTCGACGTACCACACCCCGCCGTCGAACCCGCCTGCGGCCTCGGCGATCTGTGTTGCCAGCCGGGTCTTGCCCACCCCGCCCGCACCGGTGAGCGTTACCAACCGATGCGCGGTCAGCAGTTGGCGCCCGTGGACCATTTCCTGTTCACGGCCGACAAAACTCGCCAACTGAGGTGGGAGTCCGTGGGCCGCAATGTTCTTCGGTAGCCGCAGCGGCGGGAAATCGTTGCGCAGATCCGGATGGCACAGTTGCGCCACCCGTTCGGGCCGCGGCAGGCCACGCAGGGCGTGGGTCCCCAGGTCGGTCAGCCAGACGCCGGCCGGGAGTTTGTCGATGACCAAATCGGTTGTCGTGCCGGACAGTCCGGTCTGGCCGCCGTGGGCCAGATCGCGCAGCCGCGCCGTGCGGTTGATGGCTGGACCAACATAGTTGGTCGGGTCTTCCGGGTCGCGCATCCGCACCTCGCCGGTGTGCAGCCCAATTCGCAGCCGCAGCGGGCCAGCGGGGCGCGCTGCAGCGCCAGCGCACATTCAAGTGCATCGCTGGCACGGCTGAACGCGATCACGAAGCTGTCGCCCTCGCCCTGTTCGACCGGACGTACCCCGTCGTGGTCGGCGATGAGTCCGGCGAGGGCGCGGTCGAGTTGGACGATCGCCGCCGCCGTCTGCTCCGGCTGGGTTTCCCACAGCTGGGTCGATCCCTCGACATCGGCCAACAGCCAACGTCACCGTTCCGGTCGGCAAGGTGCTCATACCCGGCTCACTCCAGTCCGCCAGCGTAAAATCCGTGCCTGGATCCGTGTCGCTCATGCTAGCCAGCATGCGGTTTCATCGGCGGCGAAACATCAGCACAAACGCGTAGAACGGTCTGTCCCCGGTGCGGATCCCCCGTGCCCGCGGCGCTGGGTGCGATGGCGAGTGGTCCCTTCAGTCACCGGAGTCACTGAGGGTCGGGGTGGGTGTTGTGCCCGCCTGTCAGCGACAAGTTCGTTGCGCGCCTGAGGTTGTCGCTGGTAGCCGGGCAAGTCGGGGTACCGGCTGCTTCTAGTGATTTGTGTGGCGGATGTGATTGCGCGCATGCCGGGCCGGATCGGTAGACGTGGCTCAGGTGGCGACGAAAGCTGTGGTATCAATCAGGTATCATGCCGTCATGGGCATGACGCTACGCACCAGTGCTGAGCAGGCGGAAGCGCTGCGCAGGCAGGCGGCCGCGGAAGGACGGTCGATGCAGGCCGTGGCACTGTCGGCCATCGACGAATACATCGCGCGGCGCACGCACAAGGCGAAGGTTGCCGCGGCTCTGCAGCGCGTAGTGCGGGAGGAGGCCGGGGTCCTGCGGCGCCTTAAGGACGCATGACCGAGTACCTGGATCTCGACGATCTGCTCGACATTGCCCACGAGGCTGTCGGCGCTGATGTCGTGGTCGGGGATTACGGCTTGCTCGAATCAGCTCTGGCGCGCCCCCGCGCGTCGGTGTTCGGTCAAGATGCCTACCCGAGTCTGCACCTCAAGGCCGCCGCGCTGCTGCACTCCCTGGCGCGGAACCACGCGCTGGTAGATGGAAACAAGCGACTGGCGTGGACGGCCTGCCGGACTTTCCTCGCCATCAACGGCCAGTGGATTAGTGCCCCCGAGGATGACCGCTTCGAATTCGTCATCCAGGTCGCGACGGGCGCATTGCCCGACCTTCCCAAGCTGGCCGAACAACTACGCGCATGGAGCTACGACGAGAGGGCTGAGTCAGCTGCGGCGAACTGCCTCCCGAGCCAGCTGCACGCGAGAAGTCAGGCCGAGTTTGGTGTAGACGTGAGTGAGGTGGGCCTGCACGGTGCGCGGTGAGACGAATAGCCGGGTGGCGATGTCCTTGTTCGCCCAATACGGCCGCGGCCAATCGCGACCCAGCGGTCTACGCCGACCCCGATCGTCTCGACATCACCCGGCAGGGCCCGGCGCCGATGCTGACCTTCGGCGGTGGCGGGCACTACTGGCTCGGTGCGCATCTGGCCAGAATCGAACTTGCCGAAGCATCGAAAGTCATCACCCGTCGCATACCGCAGGCACGCCGTTGCGGACCGGTCACGTGGCGGCCCATCGCGGGAATCAGCGGCCCGATCGCGCTGCCGATCGAATTCCGCGCCCGACACTCCCGCTAGCGATCGAGGACCTCGATCCGGCAACTCGGCCCGTGCGCACGGGCGAGCCGAGTGTCCAGCGTGAGCAGCGTCGCGTCGAACGCCTCCGCGAGTGCCACGTAGAACGCGTCCCATCCGCGTACCGAGTTCCGCAGTTGCCATGCCCGCTCCAGCAGCCGGCGGTGCCCGAATCGTTCGCCGGGCCAGTCCCGTAGATCGGCGAGTGCCTGTGCGGCGGCCGTGCCGTCCAGGCGCCCGCGCAGGTGTTGAGCGCGGATCACTGCCATCACCTCGACGTCGATAACGTGCGGCGCTGCCTGGTCGGTGTCGGACGCCAGGCGGGTCGAGATCTCACTCGCCCGCGGTGTGTCCGCGACGACCTCGAACAGGCAGGAGGCATCAACGACCAGCATCGGGCCACTCGCCGCGCCACTCGTCCAGCGTCGCCAGCACCTCGGCCGTGGATATCTACGAGGGCCGCCGCCCGGTGCGTGCCAGCCACTGGGTAACCGACGGCCGGGCCGCCAGCCGAGCGGCCTCGCGGCGCAGCAGCTCGGGCACCGTAATGCCCTCTGCCGCGGCGCGCTGGACCAAAGCTGCGTATACCTCGTCGTCTATGTCGCGAATTTGAACCGTCTTAGGCACAGCTGCATTATGTCATGCGATGTTGCATGACTCGGTGCAGATACGCAGTCTAAATCAAGCGCTTGACTTAATGACGGGCCGAGCGGTTGACTTGTCGATATGACCACCGCCGGGAGGGCCGTGCGCGGCGAGCGGGCCAGCTCGACGCAGGAGGCGATCCTGGCGGCCGCCGAGCGGCTGTTCGCCGAGCACGGAGTGTTCGCGGTGTCCAACCGGCAGGTCAGCGAGGCCGCCGGGCAGGGCAACAACGCCGCGGTCGGCTATCACTTCGGGACCAAGGCCGACTTGGTGCGTGCCATCGAGCAGAAGCATCGCCTGCCGGTCGAACGACTTCGCGAGCAGATGGTGGCCGAGTTGGACGAGACCGCCGACATGCGCGATTGGGTGGCATGCCTGGTGTGCCCGCTCACCGAGCACCTGGAGGCTCTGGGCAATCCGACGTGGTACGCCCGGTTCGCTGCCCAGGCGATGACCGATCCCGCCTACCACAACATCGTCGTCAAGGACGCGCTGAGCTCGCCGTCGCTGGTTCGGGTGATCGACGGCATCAACAGCTGCCTTCCCGATCTGCCGGTCGACATCCGCTACCAGCGCAACCTGATGGCCCGAAACCTGTTGATGCACACCTGCGCTGATCTCGAACGTGCGCTGGCGACGGGCACTTCGACGCCCCGGCCTTCCTGGCGGGCCGCGGCTGACGCACTCATCGACGCGATCGTGGGCCTATGGCTGGCCCCCGTGACATCGCCCGAGTGAAGGGCCGGCAGATGAAAGTGACCGTGGACCAGAATGTTTGCGCCTCGTCCGGGAACTGCGTCATGCACGCACCCGAGGTGTTCGACCAGCGTGACGAGGACGGTGTCGTCGTCCTGCTCACCGCGCACCCGCCCGCAGAGCACGCCGAAGCCGCCCGCAAAGCCGCCGCCGCCTGCCCGGCAATGGCCATCCGCATCGAGGAGTGACCGTGTTGCACCCACTCGCCAGTAGCACCCCCGAGGCGGCCGCGGAGGTCCCCGACTATCCGATGCCCCGGGCCGCACGGTGCCCATTCGCGCCGCCTCCCGACGTGATGGTGCTGGGCGCCGCCAGGCCGCTGTCGCGGGTCCGGATCTGGGACGGCAGCACGCCGTGGCTCATCACGGGCTACGAGCAAGTGCGTGAACTTTTTTCGGATTCGCGGGTCAGCGTCGATGACCGGCTTCCCGGCTTTCCGCACTGGAACGCCGGCATGTTGTCAACCGTCCACAAACGCCCCAGATCGGTGTTCACTTCCGACGGCGAAGAGCACACCCGTTTTCGGCGGATGTTGTCAAAACCGTTCACCTTCAAGAGGGTTGAGGGGCTGCGCCCGACCATCCAGCAGATCACCGACGACCATATCGACGCGATGCTGGCCGGACCGAAACCGGCCGATCTCGTTGCGGCCCTTGCCTTGCCGGTGCCGTCGCTGGTGATCAGCCAGCTGTTGGGGGTGCCCTATGAGGACGCGGAGATGTTCCAGCATCACGCGACGGTCGGCTTGGCCCGGTATGCCACCGCCGAGGACACCGTCAAAGGGGCGATGAGCCTGCACAAGTACCTGGCCCGGCTGGTCGAGTTGAAAATAGAAAGTCCGGCCCACGACGCGGTTTCCGATCTGGCCGAACGGGTCAAGGCCGGCGAGCTCAGCGTCAAAGAAGCCGCTCAGTTGAGTACCGGCTTGCTGATCGCCGGGCATGAGACCACCGCGAACATGATCGGTCTCGGTGTGCTTGCCCTGCTGGAACATCCGGACCAGGCGGCCATCCTGCGCGACGCCGACGACCCGAAGGTCGTCGCCAACGCGGTCGAGGAACTGCTGCGCTATCTCAGCATCATCCAAAACGGCCAGCGCCGGGTTGCGCTCGAAGACATTCACATTGCCGGCGAAACCATCCGCGCCGGTGAGGGCATCATCATCGACCTGGCGCCGGCGAACTGGGATCCGCACGCATTCACCGAACCGGACCGGCTGTATCTGCACCGCTCGGGCGCCGACCGCAACGTGGCGTTCGGGTACGGCCGGCATCAGTGCGTGGGCCAGCAGCTGGCCCGTGCCGAACTGCAGATCATCTACCGAACGTTGTTGCGGCGCATCCCCACACTCGCGCTGGCCATCCCCGTCGAAGATGTCCCGTTCAAACACGACCGGCTCGCCTACGGCGTCTACGAACTGCCGGTCACCTGGTGACCACTACCGCGATCCGAACGGAGGGCCAATGATGTCGGCTCAACCCAGCACACTCTCGCTCTACCCGCCCGAAGGTTTTGGCGCACCGAAAAACCGACGGGGCCATGCCGTGGGCACCGATCCCGGCCTACCCGAAGGCACCGTGGTATTTTCCGCGGACAACCACATCTCGTTGGCCGCGGACATCTTCTACGAGCGCTTCCCGGATGACCTGAAGGACAAGGCGCCGCGCATCTGGTACGAGGACGGCGCATATCAGGTGGGGCGCAAAGGGCAGTCGTTCCTGCCGGGCGACTTCAGCGCGGTGCTCATGCAGTACGACGACCTGCCCGGGGCGGCCAGCACCAACATCGAGGCCCGGATTCAAGAGCTGCGCGACGACGGCGTCGACAAGGAGCTGGCGTTCCCCAACGCCGTCTTGGCGCTGTTTCACTACCCGGACAAGAAACTTCGCGAGCTGGCGTTCCGCATCTACAACGAGTACATCGCGGATCTGCAAGAGCGCTCGGGTGGGCATTTCTACGGCGCCGGGCTGATCAACTGGTGGGATCCGGAAGGGACACGGCGCACCCTGGCCGAGCTTAAGTCGTTGGGGCTCAGGACCTTCCTGATGCCACTCAACCCGGGCAAGGACGACGACGGCAATCCGATCGACTATGCGAGCACCTCGATGAGCCCGGTGTGGGACGAAATCGAGGCTTCCGGTATTCCGATCAGCCACCATATCGGGGAGACCCCGCCGAAGAGTCCGTGCGAGTTCAACAGCGTGGTCGTCGGGATGATGATCAACATCGACGGGTTCCGGGAAACCTTCTCCAAGTACATCTTCGGCGGCATCCTGGACCGGCACCCGGGGGTGCGAATCGGCTGGTTCGAAGGCGGCATCGCCTGGGTGCCGTGGGCCTTGCAAGACGCCGAGCATCTGGTCGCGTCCTATCGGCACATGTTCAACCGGCCGCTGGAGCACGACATCCGCTACTACTGGGACCGGCACATGAGCGCCTCGTTCATGGTCGACCCGCTGGGGCTGGAGCTGATCGACCGAATCGGCATCGACAAGGTCATGTGGTCGTCGGACTACCCGCACAACGAAAGCACCTACGGCTATTCCGAGAAATCACTGGCGGCCGTGGTGCAAGCCGTCGGGCCGGCCAACGCGGCGCGGATCGTCAGCGGCAATATCAGCGACTTCCTGGGCCTGTAACGGTGACGACGCTCGCGCAGCTGCAGATTCCCGACACCCCGGATCTGACCCGGATGCGCCGGGAAACCGGTGCCCGGCTGCGAACGGCGATGGCCGAACGCGGAATTGACGTGCTGATCCTGCTCGGCAACAGTGCCGTCGGCTACGCCACCGGAACCAGTTGGCCCCTGGGGGACGCCGGGCTGTCTTACGTCGAGCGGCCGGTGGCGGTGGTGCTCGCCGACGACGAGTGGCCGCATCTTTTTCTGCCGTACCGTGCCGGCGCCTCCCAGGAGGCGGAGTTGCCGGCCGATCACCTGCACGGGCCGGTCTATCTCGAATTCGACGAGGGTGTCGAGATTTTCGCCCGCCTGCTGGCCGGCCTGATCCCCGGCGGCGCGACGATAGGGGTCGACGAACTGACCGGCGCCATGTCGCGAGCCCGTGGCACGTTGTTCCCCAATGGCGCTCCTGAGGATGCCAGCGCCGTCGTCAGCGCCGCCAAGGTGGTCAAGACTCGCGACGAATTGGCGTGCATCCGCACCGCCGTCCGGATCACCGACGAGGCGATGGTCGACGTCCACCGTGGATTGGCGCCTGGCGTTCGCCAAATCGATTTGTCTGCACGGTTTCTGCGCCGGGCCTTCGAGTTGGGTGCCACCGCCAGCATGCTCGAACCGATCTGGCAGGTGATGCCGCCGAGCAGGGCCGAGGGAGTCTGGACCACCCACGGCGACCTGGCGCTGCCGCTGCTCACCACCGAGCGGGAACTGCGCGCGGGTGACGTGTTGTGGACCGACGTCAGCATCACCTATCGGGGTTATTGCTCGGACTTCGGGCGGACCTGGATCGTCGGGCGTGACCCCGCGCCGCGGCAGCAGGCACAGTTCGACAGATGGCGCGAGATCATGGCCGCGGTGGTGGGCGTGGCCCGCGCCGGGGCCACCGCCGCCGAGCTGGGCCGGGCCGCAACGGACGCCAACGGCGGCGCCCGGCCCTGGCTGCCGCACTTCTACCTGGGCCACGGCATCGGTGTCAATGCCGCCGAAATGCCGATGATCGGGACGGATCTCGGCGACTCATTCGACGAAAGCTTTGTCCTGCAACCGGGAATGGTGCTGGTCCTGGAGCCGGTGGTGTGGGAGGACGGCACCGGCGGCTACCGCAGCGAAGAGGTGCTGGTGATCACCGAGCAGGGCTCGACCCGGCTGACCGACTACCCCTACGACCCTTATGCCGACTGAAGTCCTGCCCGACGACCGGGCACTGCGTTCGGGACGCCGGCAACGGGCGCTGGAGCAGATGGCGGCGCATGACCTCGATGTCCTGGTTCTCGGTCGCCAGGCCAATGTCCGGTATGTCTCGGGCACACCGCAACTGTGGGTCGCCGGGACCCGCCCGTTCGGCCCGACCTGTGTGCTGGTGCGCGCCACCGGTGCCGTTCATCTGCTCAGCACCTGGGACGAAGGTGTTCCCGACGATATCCCGCACGAGAACCTGTATGGGATCTCCTGGAATCCGCTGAACACCATTGCGGTGTTGCAGCGCATCGAGGGCGCCGCGACCGCCCTGCGGGTGGGAACCGATGCGCTGTCACCGGTTTTCGCCCGCCTGTTACCGACGGCCTTCCCCCACGCCGAACTGGTGGACGGCGAACTGGCCATGCGCGCGGCGCGGCGGATCAAGATCGACGAGGAAGTGGCCGCGCTGCGCCAAGCCATCGCGGTGGCCGAATCGGGCCTGGCCGCAGCGGTCGCCGAGCTGCGACCCGGGGTCAGCGAACAGCTCTTGGCCGGGGTGCTGCTGGAAGCCCTGGCCGCGGGCGGGGTGAGTACTCCGTCGAATCAGGATGTGGTGTGGGCGACTTCGCGCGATCACCCGTGGCGCCTGGTGAGCCGCGACGGCCGCGTGCACGACGGCGACATGGTCGCCTTCGCGGCCGGAGTGCTGGCCGGCGGGTACATCGGCGAGGTGGGCCGGACCTGGCCTGCCGGCGGTGCTGCCCCCGCCGCGGCTCTTTACCGGCGCTGGGAAGCCCTGTGGCAGAAGTTGATTGCGGCATGCCGACCGGATTCCGGAGCCGGCCAACTGCTGGCGGCCTATGCCGCATCCGGGGAGCCGGACCCGCCGATGCCCGTGGCACGGGGCCTGGGCATGGGCTTTGACCCGCCGGTGATCTCCGCACAGCTACCGCAGACAGCAGCCGACGAGCGATTGGAGCCGGGAATGGTTCTTGCCGTTACGGGGTACGTGTGGGAACCGGGGATCGGCGCGGTGTTCGGCCGCGAGGCCGTGCTGATCACCGCCGACGGACCCGAAGTGCTGACCTCCAGCCCGATGTGGCGGGCATAGCCATGGCCGAATCGGATCCACCGGTGGAAAAGGTCATCCGCTACGAGAAGGACCGCAAGACCCGCATCGCCACCATCACGTTCGACCGGCCTGGCCACCTCAACGCACCGACGATCGCCGCCCGGTTGCGCTACGCCGACCTGCTGCACCGCGCGAGCATCGACGACGACGTCAAGGTGTTGGTGATCCGCGGAGCCGGGGAGGATCTCGGTTCGGGCGCCGATCTCGAGGAATTCATGGATGTCATGAATTCGGCCGATCAGGGTCCGCGGCTTGCCGAATTCCGCATCGGGGCAGACGAAGTCAGGTATCCGCCACCGGGATCGTTTCGCCACGGCGCGTCGGTCAGCCAGTGGTATGCCAACCCGAACTCGGGGATCCGTGGTCTGCAGGATTTCAAGAAGATCAGCATCCTGGAGGTCAAGGGTTATTGCTATGGGTGGCACTTCTATCAGGCGGCCGACGCTGATTTGGTGATCTCCAGCGACGATGCGCTGTTCGGGCATCCGTCGTTTCGGTACTACGGGTGGGGTCCGCGGATGTGGTGGTGGGCACAGACCATGGGTATCCGGAAGTTTCAGGAGATGGTGTTCACCGGACGGGCTTTCACCGCCGCGGAGATGTATGACTGCAACTTCCTCAACAGCGTGGTGCCCCGCGACCAACTCGAAGCCGAGGTGCAGAAGTACGCGCTGGCGTGCGCACGCAACCGGCCCAACGACACCGTTTTCATGCAGAAGGTGTTCTTCGAGATCATGAAGCAGTTTCAGGGGGAGTATATGGGCAGCCTGCTCAGCGGTTTCTTCGAATCGATGGGCAGCGGTGTGCGGGCCGACACTGACGACCTGATGCTCGACGACGCCATCGAACAGGGGCTCGGTGCTGCGGTCAAGGACAACGACAGCAGGTTCCCCCCGGAATGGCGGCTGAGCAAGAAGGATCGCCCCAACCGCAAGAAGAAGAAGGGTTAGTGGCGGCGACACCAGCGCTCGAGCCGCCTCTGGCCGGCTACACGGTGGTGGAGCTGTCCACCGGTATCGCGGGCGCCTACTGCACCAAACTGCTGGCCGACGGCGGCGCTGACGTCATCAAAGTCGAACCGCCAGAAGGTGATCCGCTGCGCTCCTGGTCTGCTTCGGGAGCGGTCGTCGAGCCGGGCGCCGACGGGGCGTTGTTCAGTTTCCTGAACGGCGCCAAGCACAGCGTGGTAGCCGATCCCGCCAGCGAGGCCGACGTCGACTTGGTCGAGACGCTGTTGGCCTCGGCTGACTCGGTGGTGTGGTCAGCCGGTTCGGCGGTCGCCGCGCGTTTCAGACCTGAGGAGATGCATCGCCGCTACCGGCACCTCATCGTCACTTCGATCACCCCCTTCGGACTGCAGGGTCCCTGGCGCGACCGTCCCGCAACCGAATTCACGCTGCAGGCGTGGTCGGGCGGAATAGTCGGTTTGGGACGCGGGGTCCCGGACCGGGCGCCGGTGTTCGTCGCTGGCCAGGTCGGCGAATACCTCGCCGGGGCTTACGCGAGCGCCGCCACCCTGGCGTACCGTGTTCGGCAGATCGGCAGTGGTACAGGCGAACTGATCGACTTGTCGATGCTGGAAACCCAGATCCTCGGTCTGACCTACTATCCCGTCACCCATTTCGAGATGCTGGGGCGGGCGTGGCGCGACGCCCGCAAGCTCACCGTGCCGGGGGTGGCGCAGGCGCGAGACGGGTTGGTGGACCTCGGATGTGGGACCGCCCAGCAGTGGTTCGACCTGTGCACCATGGTCGGCCACGCCGAATGGATCGACGGAGAGTCACCGCTGTCGATCACCGAACAGGCCAACGTCCACGCCGACGAGATTTACGCTTGGGTACGCAGTCACCCGGTCGACGAAATCCGGGAACTCGCGACGGCTTTCCGGATTCCCAACGCACCGGTGGCCAACGGCGCAAACATCGCGTCGCTCGAGCACTTCCGGGAAAGGGGTTCCTTCGTGAGCAATCCCCGCGACGGGTTCCTGCAGCCGGGTCATCCGTATCGGATGTGGCCCGCGCAGCTTCGCCGGCCAGAACCGGCACCGCGGCTGGGGGAACATAGCGACCGTTACCGGGACGCCTGCCATACTCCCCAGCCGGCGCCCACCGATACAGCGACGTCATTGCCGCTCGGCGGTCTTCGTGTCCTCGACATGACGACTTTCTGGGCCGGCCCCTGCTGCACTCATTTCCTTGCCATGCTCGGCGCCGAGGTCATCCATATCGAGTCCACCCGTCACCCGGATGGGACCCGGCTGATCGCCGGCATCCCGGTGACCGAGGATCAGTGGTGGGAGAAGTCGCCGATTTTCGCGGCACTGAACACCAACAAGAAGGACCTCACCCTGGACCTGGGCAGCCATCGCGGCCGAGAGGTGCTGCATCGGCTCATCGCGACCTGTGACGTGATTGCGGAGAATTTCACGCCCCGGGTAATAGACCAGATGGGCCTGGATTTCGCGACCGTTCAATCGATTCGTCCCGATGTGGTGATGCTGCGCATGCCCGGGTTCGGCCTCGACGGGCCGTGGCGCGACAATCCGGCATTCGCCTACGTCATCGAATCCGTGGCCGGAATCAGCTGGCTGACCGGCTATCCGGACCTTCCGCCGTTCGAGCCGTATTCGGTCGGTGACCCCAATTCGGGTGTGCATGCGGTGAACGCGCTGCTGTTGGCGCTCGAGCACCGCCGTCGTACCGGTCAGGGCGTGCTGGTGGAAGCGGCGATGGTGGATTCGGCACTGAACATCGCCGCCGAGCAGGTGATCGAATACACGGCCTATGGGGCACTGCTGCAGCGTGCCGGTAACCACGGCCCGACAGCGGTGCCGCAGAACCTCTACCGCACCACCGACATCGACGAGTTCGGCCGCCCCGACAGCTGGGTGGCCATCGCGGTGGCGACCGACGACCAGTGGAAACACCTGTGCAACGCACTTGAATCACCCTCCTGGGCAACGGACCCCGCGCTGGCGACCACCGGCGGCCGGCGTGCCCACGAGGATGTGATCGACGATCATCTGGCGGCATGGTGTGCCGTGCGAAGTAGCGACGAGATTGTGGCAACGCTATGGAATGCCGGTGTGCCGGTGGCCAAGGTGATGCAGCCACACCGGCAGCCGGAGTTGGCGCAACTGGTCGCTCGCGGCTTTTTCGAGATTATCGATCACCCGGTGAATGGCGCGGTTAGGCTCAGCAGCATGCCGATGCGGTTCTCCGGCGGGCCTTGCCGGTTCCACACCGAGCCGGCGCCGTTGCTGGGACAGCACAATCGCGAGTTACTGACCGAACTGGGCCTGTCGGCCGCCGAGATCGCCGAATTGGAAGCCGACGGAGTGATCGGCCAGGAACCGGCTATGTACTCGGCAACCTGAAGTGCGCCATGGCGATTGACCCGTCGGACATGCTGCTCAACGGCCGCGTCGCGGTGGTAACCGGCGGCGGGTCGGGGATCGGGCGCGGTATCGCCGCCGGTCTGTCGGCCTTCGGCGCTTCGGTGGCCATCTGGGAACGCGACCCGGAAACATGCGCGCGGACAGCAGAATCCCTCGGAGTAGTGGGTATCACCACCGATGTTCGGGACAGCGGCCAGGTCGATGCCGCACTGCGGCGCACCGAAACCGAATTGGGGCCGGCGAGCATCGTGGTCAACAATGCCGGCGGCGTCTTCTTGTCGCCGCTGCTGGAGACCAGCGAGAATGGTTGGGATGCGCTGTACCGCGCCAACTTACGCCACGTGTTGCTGTGTACCCAGCGTGTGGCGAGGCGTCTGGTGACCGCCGGACTGCCGGGCAGCATTGTCAACCTGACCTCGATTGAAGGCGCGCGCGCCGCACCAGGTTATGCGGCATACGCCGCGGCCAAGGCGGGCGTGATCAGCTACACCAAGACCGCGGCGCTGGAACTGGCGCCGCACGGCATCCGAGTCAACGCGATCGCACCTGATATCACCCTGACGGAAGGCCTGGAGCGCCTCGGCGGTGGCGCGGAGACGGCCGGCATCGGCACCGTAGTGCCGTTGGGGCGCGCCGGACGCATCGACGAAATCGCCAGTGTAGCGGTGTTTCTCGCCTCCGATATGTCGAGCTACCTCACCGGTGAAACGCTGCACGTGGACGGTGGTACGCACGCCGCGGGCGGCTGGCATCATGGCTCGCAGACCGGCGACTATCGGCTGGGCTAACCCGGCTGTCCAGTTGATGTGGGCCGATATACGTGACGAGGAATCGGTCACGGCAGTCACGGCAGTCACGACAGTCACTGGGAGTTGGGGTGCGCGTTGTGCCCGCCTCATAGCGACAATTTGACGTGAGTGGGCTGGTGAGGGGCTGGCTGCTGGTGTTGGGCGCGGGTGAGCATCGGATGTTCGAGCGCACCGATCGCGGTTCGCCCGGCGGTGAATGGGAATCCTGACCCGGCGGTGCTTCAGGGCGGTTGCTAGGTGGCGGTTGCCGGGCCGATCCGATCCGGCCGGCTGGCAACGGCTTTCCAGGACGCTTCTAGGACGCTTTTAGGCCTAGGACGCTGCGTCGACTCGGTAACCAGGTACGTCATGCGCATGCACGCCTTGGCGTCCGTTTCTGGTATGTCGATACCCGCATCTTCGCTCAAACCTGTTGCTATGGCAGGTGTTCGGGGAGGACAGAGAAGACTCACGTATTCGCCAGGTCGACTGTGATGCCGGCGGATCGAGTGTGCGGTGACGGGTGTGTCCCGAACGTGGAAGGGAGTTCGATGTAGGTAGAGCTTTCCGAAGCGGTGCTGTGCAGGAGATGAGGGATTGTCGGCCCTTCGGAGTCGCCCTGCGGGGGGTGGCTTCAAACCGCCACAT
>NZ_UPHQ01000067.1 GCF_900566055.1 Mycobacterium innocens | reverse complement strand
AGTCGTAGTCGTCGGCATGCTCACGGACCAATCGGACCGCCTTGGCCTTGGTGTTCTCGTCGTACTTGCTTGGCATCGTGCCATCCTTCCCAAGAAAGGAAGTGCGCACGAAACCCGGGACGATTCACCCCCGATGTTCCGGCCGCCGCTGACGCGATGGCCCGGCGTCTCGCGGCGCTCAAACAGGCACTGCACGGCTAGCCGGGTCGGTTGTGTGGAGCCAGGTCGGCTGGGACGGGCGCGACCCTCGAGATGTAAGCCACCGCGGTGATCTGCGGCGTGTCTTGTACGTAGCGTATGTGTCGTGCACGGCGCGACGTCGCGGCTCGCCGGCCCGCATGTGACGAGCCTGCCGTTACTGCTACAGCCCGACACATCCGCACCGTCGAAGGACCTGAAAGACCTGAGTGTTACCGGCCGCCATGCCGGCTACCTGTGCGATCCGCAGGGCGGCAACAGTTTTCGGCATGACCTAGACGGTCTCCGGCCGTGGTCAGGCAGAGCGCAGCCGGCAGCGCGCCACGGGTGTGCCGACGAGCCGGAACTTCTGACTGGTGTCGATCTCGCGGCTCACGCCTTCTTGAAACAAGATGATGATGTCGGAGCCGCCGAACTGGAAGTAGCCGAATTCTTCGCCCTTGGACATGTGCTTGCCCACCACCGAGGTGAGCACCACAGATGTCGCCCGCCATTCCCACCGGGATCACCGCGACGACGCCGATATTGCCGCAGTCGGATTCAGCGGTGTCGATGGTGACCACGCCCCGTGTCTGGGAGAACTCATATCCACTGCTGGCGCTGTGGCTGGCCTGCAACTCGTGATTCTCGATGCCGACCTGCATGAACACTTTGGCGTTGATCCGGAACGATTCCTTGATCACCCCCGCCACCGGCAGGTGGTACCGATGGTAGGCGTGCACCGCAGCATGTAATGGACGAAGGTGCCGCGGGCAAAGCTTTCGCTGTAGGCGCTGCCTTCCAAGAGCTGCTTGACGTTGGCCGTACTTGCGGTTCTTCACCTGTGTGGCCGGGATGTTGGATTCGGCGTCGATGTCGTAAGCGTGCTGATAATGGCAATCGGCGGGCGAAGTGGCCACCAGATTGCTGGCCGGCTCGGCGATGGGCCGTAGCCCGCCGTTGATTTCGCGCGCGATGAACTGGTTGGGCCATTCCAATGCTGCGAACAGCTCCGGGTTCAGTTCTTCCTCGGCCCACTTGCACGCGTTCACCAAAGACCGCTCGAGCAGACTTTCCAGACCCTGCTCCTTGTCGAGGATGTCTCGCAGTTTCTGGATGATGGCGTCCGGTTCGCTCATGTGTCCGTCCTCAAGGTTGCCGTCACCGCCGACCGCCTCGAGAACAAGCAGGTGATAATGCCTTGAGAGACGGCGTCTTTGGCCCGCAGGCGACGGTCGTTCCGGGTTGCTTTTCGCATAGGGGGTACCCTCGCGGCAGCGGGGTAACCCCACGAGTACATCCGTGCCGCAACCGCGGCACGCCTTCTCGACGTCCATAGAAATTCCGCGATCACGCTGGTATTGCCCTGGTGCGCGAGGCCCCCCGACGGGCGTCAATGTCGACGCAACGTTCGACGATGCCGGGGTAGGCCGCACCGCCGGGGATATGGGTGCCGTCACCACAGCCGCGTACCAGCAGCAAACAGCGGGTACTCATGGCCACGAAACGAAGTGGAGGTGGCCATGAGGGATTCCAAGCGGGGTCGACTCCGCCGACAAGAGTTGGCCGCCGGCGTCGGGCAGCGCGCCACACCCTGAGGGAGGCCATGAAATGACAAGCGCAAAGTCGTTCTCCGCACGCATCGATCATCAGCGACGCAAGAACATCAAGAAAGCGCAAGCGGAGGCGCAGGCGGGGCCGGCCCGCGCCGAGCCCGACGCCACCCCGATCGGCGACGCGATTCAGGCGTTCCGTCAGCGCGGCGACATCGCCTTCGGCATCCCGGCCCACGATCGGGTACCGGCCGGATGCCACCGCTCTCGGCCCGCTGGATGGGTTCCGAGGCGTTTCGCGCCGACGTCACAATGAACAAGGGCGTCGACAACCGGCACCAGTCCGGCAGGTGGAGCCGACCGCCATGCAACTGTTCGCCGCGGCCGTGGGCGCCGACGAAACCTTGTTCTCCGCCAACGGCAGCACGGAGAACGTCCACGTCGCGATGATGGCGGCGGTGCGCCCCGGCGAGACGCTGGTGATGGCCCGCAACGGGCACAAGTCGGCGTTTTCGGCCCTGGTGCTGTCCGGCGCCATGCCGGTCTACGTGGAACCCGACTACGACGAGCGTTGGCAACTCGCCCATGGCGTCGACCCCGCGCGGCTGGAGCAGGTCCTGCGGGACCATCCCGAGGCGGTCGCGGCCATGGTGTTCACCCCGACCTACTACGGGGTCAGCGCCGACGTCCGCCGGCTCGCCGAGGTGGCGCATGCCCACGACATCCCGCTGATCACCGACGACGCCTGGGGACTGGACTACAGCTTCTGCAGCCGCCTGCCACCCTCGGCGCTGGAGTTTGGCGCCGACTTGTGCATCGGCAGCGTCCACAAGACGCTCAACGGCTTGCTGCAGACCTCGGTGCTCAGCAGGCAGGGCGACCGGATCGACTCGACACGGCTGTCGCTGGTGTTCGAGCTTGAGCAGTCGACCAGCGCGTCGTCGCTGTTGTTGTCCTCCATCGACGCGGCCCGGCGCGAGTTTCAAGAACATGGCGAGCGGCTGCTGGGCGACGCGATCGACTTGGCGCTGCGTGTCAGATCGGAACTCGCGCGGCTGCCGGGGCTGAGCCTCATGGGTAACGAAATCCTCGGCAACCCAGGTGTTTTCGCGTTCGATCCGACCCATGTCACCGTCGACGTCATCGGGCTGGGCTTGACCGGGTTCCAGGCCGCTGACTGGTTGCGGGAACGCTGCGGCATCCATATGGAACTGTCCGATCACCGCCGGGTGATGGCGTTGATCAGCTACGCCGACACAGATGCCACCGCGCAACGGCTGGTCGACGCCATGGCGGCGTTGGCCGAGGAACACGCCGGTGCCAAGCCCCACACCGTCGACGATGTACCGGCGTGGTCGGACCTGCGCACCGAGACCGTCATGTTGCCGCGCGACGCCTTCCTGGGCGCCACCGAGATGGTGCCGTGGCAGAAGGCAGCCGGTCGCGTTTCGGCGGAGATGATCTGCCCTTATCCGCCAGGTATTCCGGTGGTCGCCCCGGGTGAGCTACTCACCGATGCGATCGTCGACTATCTGCAGTGCCAAGCCGCTCAGGGAGTGATGGTCGAAGGCGCCGCCGACGAGTCATTGGCTGAATTACCGGTGGTGGCAGGCTGATAACGCGCCACGCGACCGCTGCCGGCGGGGCTGGCCGGCGGATGTCCTCACGGTGCGGGCAACGGAAAAGACGTCGACGTTCGCTGTGAGCGAAACATGAAATCTCTTGCCAGATAGTCATTTTCTGCGGCCTTCTTGTCGGTGGGTCAGCATAGTGTTTCGAAACATGGGGAGTTCGAGTGGTCGAGAGGACTAAACTGGCTGAGCGGCTGATGGATTGCCTGCACCCTGACGGCGACTACACCGATGAGCACCGCGCCCGGCGGCACGGTATCACGCTGGGCAACAAGGACGTTGACGGTATGTCGCGTATCAGCGGCTATCTGACACCTGAAGCGCGGGCGACCCTCGAGGCCGTGTGGGCAAAATTGGCCGCCCCGGGCATGTGCAACCCGGCCGAAGAGAGCCCGTACGTGGACGGTAACGCCGTTGGAGGAAGCCACCCGGCGTGACACCCGCTCGGAAAGTCAGCGCAATCATGACGGTGTGCTGGCCGGCCTGCGTGGGCTGCTGGCTAGCGGAGACCTAGGCCAGCACAACGGATTACCGGCATCGATCATTGTGACCACCACGCTCAAAGACCTCGAAGCCGCGGCCGGCAAGGCATTCACCGGCGGCGGCGCCTCGTTGCCGATGAGTGATGTCATCCGCCTCGCCCGCAATGCGCACCATTACCTCGCCGTTTTCGACGGCTGCAAGCCGTTGGCGCTGTATCACTCGAAGCGCCTGGCCACGGCCGGGCAGCGAATTGTCTTGTACGCGAAGGATCGTGGCTGCACGCGCCAGGCTGCGACGTGCCGGGGTATCGGTGCGAGGTCCACCACGTGCGGGAGTGGGCCACCACACATCGCACCGACATCGACCAACTCACCTTCGCCTGCGGACCCCACCACAAACTCCTCGACAGCGGCTGGACCACCCGCAACAACATCCGCGGCGACACCGAATGGATCCCACCGGCCCATCTCGACTCGTCTGGTTCACTGGGCCGACCAAGGACGAACACCTACTGTCACCCCGAGAAACTCCTGCGCGACAGCAACGACGAGGACGAGCCCGGGTAGCGCGCGCGGCATGATTGACCCGGGCAACTCTTCTCGGTGACTTCGCGACGTGCTCAACCCTTGGACAGGGTGAACTGCGCAACGTCGGTGTAGCCCTCGCGAAACAGCTCGGCGCAACCGGTCAAGTACTTCATGTAGCGGTCGTAGACCTCTTGGGACTGAATCGCGATGGCCTCGTCCCGGTGCTCCTGCAGCGCGGCGGCCCAGGTGTCGAGGGTGCGGGCATAGTGCAGTCGCAACGGCTGGACCAGTTTGACGGCAAAGCCGGCCTGTTGCGCGTGCTCCTCGACGACCCTGGCGCTGGGCAGGTCGCCACCCGGAAAGATCTCGTCCATGATGAACTTCATGAACCGCAGCTTGGTCATGGTGATGGGCAGTCCACGTTCGGCGAACTCCTCATCGCTGGGCTTGATGATGGTGTGCAGCAGCATCATGCCGTCGTGCGGGAGTGACTGGTAGGTCATCGCGAAGAAGTTGGCGTAGCGGTTACGACCGAAGTGCTCGAAGGCGCCGATCGAGACTATGCGGTCCACCTTTTCGTCGAACTGCTCCCAGCCCCGCAGCAGCACGCGCTTGCTTCGGCCGCTGGGGTGCTCGTCGAGCAGTTGCTGCACGTGGGCGTGCTGATTGCGGCTCAGCGTCAGGCCTATGACGTTGACGTCGTAACGCTCCAGGGCTCGGACGATTGTGGCGCCCCAGCCGCATCCGATGTCGAGTAGCGTCATGCCCGGTTGCAGCCCCAGCTTGCCCAGCGCGAGGTCGATCTTGGCCACCTGCGCCTGCTCGAGGGTCATGTCCTCGCGTTCGAAGTAGGCGCAACTATAGGTCTGCGTCGGGTCCAGGAACAGCCTGAAGAAGTCGTCGGACAGGTCGTAGTGTGCCTGCACATCGTCGAAATGCGGCTCTAGGCTGTCGTTTTCACCACTCTTGTTGGGCAAAGTTCACCTCTGACGTTGATCCTTGTCGAGCTTGGCTACGGCGACCCGGCTGCCGGAGGCGAATCGGCCTTAGCCGACACGTCGTCCGACCGTAACGGGTGGCTCGACGGCGTGAATCCAAGTAGTCGTCTCGTGAGTAAACCACACGATCTCTAGTGGTCTAAGGCTCGATCCGTGGATGTGCTCCATGCGGTCATCAACGTCACTCGCACACGGAAAGCTCGCGGCGGGATCACGGACACCACCAATCACATGCACGCCGATCAGCCTGCCAGTACCCACGGCTTAAGACCACCGGAGACGACGCTGCCCATCGACATCCTCGAAATGAGGAACCATATTCTGCCCGGCGGGCTCAAAGCAACAGCTCCGCGGCGGTGGGACGCGTCTCTGCGAACCTATGCAGTCAGGTGGCGATTGTTTAGCCCACCGAAGCGGGATCGTGGCAACGACGTCACCGAACTTAGGCCGTGGATGTCGTTGGGAAGCGGTACTTCAGGGTGTACCGTGTGGGGGTATGGGGCACATCCGGTTATGGTCGGATGTCCGAGCTATCCCGTCATGCAGAGCGGCACGGGCGCGATTTGTTGTCGTTTTGGCGGCCGCGGTGGCTGGGCTTGCGATCGTCGGCCACTGCGGATTGGTACGCACTGCGGCTTCGCCGTCGTATCCATCCCAACCGTCGTTGTCGACATCGCCGGTCGGCACGCTAAGCGCACAAGGGGACCAGCCGCAACTGGTCCAAGGGCTACCCATTTGCAAGGCGTCCAAGCTGTTCGCGATTGGTGGGCTGCCCAAATCTGCGGCTACCGCGCTAATTCTGCTTGGCGTCGTTTTAGCGGGACTCATCGGCAACGGTTGGCTGGCTCAGCTTGTGGTGCCGGCCGGGCGGGGCCCCCCGGGTGCGCCGGCTACCTCTCTCACCGGTCAAGATGTTTTGACAAGGTTCTGCTTAGCTCGTCGCTGACTGGTCAGCATCAGGCCGTAGTGCTATGTCGCGACGGCCGGTGACTGCTGGCCCACATCAACCTCCGCGCTGTATGTCGCGGCATCGATCGAAGCGACGATTACATGAAACATGTCGCATCCACCGACACCTTCGACTCCATCGACCCCTTTGCGCTGCGCCGCTCGTGGCAACCCAGCCGCGGCCGCTGGCACCGGACCGCCGGTCGAAGTCACCACCGCGAAGCGCGCATTTCAGTCGCTGACTACTCCGACAGTGTCCATCCCCGCGCCGGTTGGTACCTGTGTCTGCGGATCCTGAGCCCACATACCCATCAATCGTGCAAAGACGCGCCGTCGGCGGTGGTGCCGATGTTTTCCAGGGAGGCAACACATGTCATTTGTGAGTACACAGCCTGAGGCGCTGGCGTCAGCGGCCGGCGATCTGCAGGCCGTCGGTTCGGCGATCAGCGCCGGAAACGAGGCCGCAGCAGCCCCGACGACCGGCGTGGTCCCAGCGGCCAGCGACGAAGTGTCGACGCTAACCGCGGCCCAATTCGCCGCGCACGCGCAGCTGTACCAGGCGGTGGCCGCCCAGGCCACAGCCATTCATGACCAGTTTGTCGCCGCCTTGGCGACCAGCGCCGGTTCCTATGCCGCCACCGAGGCCGCCAACGCGGCCGCGACCGGCTGAAGCGGCCCGAGGCGACTGAAGGGATACGCGAATGGATTTCGGGACACTCCCGCCGGAGATCAACTCCGCCAGGATGTATTCGGGTCCCGGTTCGGGGCCGATGTTGGCTGCCGCGACCGGCTGGGATGGGCTGGCCGTCGAATTGAGTTCGGAGGCAACCTCTTACGCGGCGGTGATCTCGGGGTTGACCGCACTGTCGTGGCATGGTCCGGCGGCGGCATGGATGGCGGCCGCGGCCGCGCCCTATGTGGCGTGGATGAGCACCACCGCGACTCAGGCTGAGCAGGCAGCCAATCAGGCCCGGGCCGCGGCGGGCGCTTATGCGGCTGCATTTGCCGCAACTGTGCCGCCGCCGGTGATCGCAGCCAACCGCAGCCTGTTGATGTCGCTGATCGCCACCAACATCTTGGGGCAGAACACCCCGGCGATCGCGGCCGCCGAGGCCCAGTACGCGGAAATGTGGGCCCAAGACGCGGCGGCGATGTATGGCTACGCCGGCTCATCTGCGGCCGCGTCGACGTTGACGCCGTTCACCTCACCGCAGCAGATCACTAACCCGACCGGGCTGGCTGCGCAGGGCTCCGTCGTAGCCCAGATCACCGGTAGTTCGCTGGCGACCGACGCGCAGGCGGCACTGACCCAGCTGACCTCCGCGCTGCCTACGGCGCTGCAACAACTTGCCTCGCCGCTATCGTCGGGGTCGGCGATGTCGGCGCTGAGCTCGCTGAGTCCGCTGCTGTCGGTGACGAGTTCGACGGCGTGGATAGCCAGTGCGGGCCTGTCGACCGGGGAGAAGCTGAAGGGTCTGCTTCCGGCGGCCAGCGCCGCGCTGGCACCAGCTATTGCCGAGGGGTTGGGTTCTGGGGGGCTCGGATCCGGCTTAGCGGGGTTGGCAGGTTTTGGCGGCACCGGCGCGGCAGTGTCAGCGGGTATGGGCCGGGCGGGATTGGTCGGGTCGTTGTCGGTGCCGCAGGCCTGGACCACCGCTGCCCCGGCGAGGGCGGTCGCGGCGTTGGCGGGCACGGGTCTTGGCGCTGCTCCGGCCGTCGACGGGCCAGGCAGCATGTTGGGCGGGTTGCCCTTGGCGGGTCCAGCCGGGCGCGGCGTAGCCGGTGTTGTGCCTGATTCCCGGTTCCTGGAGCGCCCCCCTATGGTGCCTCGCTGGTCCATCGGATAACGCGAGACGGAGACATCAAGGTGATCTCGTCGGAATGGCGTGCCGCGGGCTCGGCGCACCTGGCTCGCCCGGCCCCGTCCTATGTGCTTGCCGCCGAACACAGTTGGGCGGTTCGGGCCAGCCTGCTAGCACCTCCGCACCGAGTTGGGCGGCACCTTCCAGACAGACCACTCGTATGCCCGCCAATACCGGCGGCGCCGCGAACCGGCAGCAACGACATGGGCGACACGACCACGCCGTCGGCACTTGCGGGGTTAACCACCCGGAGACCAAATCGAATGCCCAATAGGGGCCCTGCTCAGCCTCAGTGGTCAGGACAGCACCAGGGGCGTACCCTGTAGGGGTATGAGGTTCGTCAGGGAACGGATGACTCTGTCTCGTGATTCCTCGCGTCCCGTGACCGCGTGTGATGGGTGGATTGTCGGTCGCCAGCCAATCGGTCTGGGGACACGCCGCTTGGCTTCCGGCGTACGTCCGCGCCGCCGCCGACGGGGCATTGTGCGGCTGCGCAACGCAGTCGGGCTGCCGCGGTGGCGGTCGCTGATCGTCGTGGCGATGGTGGCATTCCTGGTTGCCCTCGTCGGCCACTCCGCCATGCTGCATTCCGAGACTAACTCCCCGCACCCCCCGCATGTTTTGCTGTCCTCGGTGGGCGGTGAGTTCGCTGTCAACATCGACCATGCGCATCTTTTCGACGGCTCTTTGTCCGAATGCCACAACGTGTTCGCGACCGCGGCCGTGCCGCGCTCGGCCACCACACTGGTGGAACGTGGTGTTGTGTCGGCAGTCGTCGCGATCACCGCTGCGCTGGCAAATCTTGTCGTATCGGCCGGGCGTGGTCCGCCCAAAGGGCCGCTTACTATCCTCACCGGTCAAGATCTCTTGACCCGGTTCTGCCTGGCTCGTCGCTGATCGGTCAGCGTCAGGTCGTTGTGCCATGCCACGACGGCCGGTGACCGCTGACCGACGTTCAACGCCCCTTGGGGCACACATACGAAAGCGACGATCAAAATGAAATACATCCATGCCACAAAGCACCGAATCATGTCTGCTGCAGCGACAGTCGCGATCCTCGCCGGTTTAAGCCTGGCCGGTTTAGGCGGTGCAGCGGGCGTTCAAGCGCAGCCCGGCTCCTTTCCAAATGACCCTGCTGGGTGCGGGTACTGGAACCCGCTTTGCTACGGGGGCGGTGGTGGCCATCACGGTGGCGGCGGTCACGGTGGCGGCGGTCACGGCGGCGGCGGTCACGGTGGCGGCGGTCACGGTGGCGGCGGTCACGGCGGCGCCGGACACGGTGGCGGCGGTCACGGTGGCGGCGGTCACGGTGGCGGCGGCCATTAATAATCTTGTTGCTACGCCTTCGTCTCTCAGCTTCTCGCCGGCCGGTCGGCCGGCGAGAAGCTGAAGGGCCTGCTCGGCGGCTAGCACAGCGCTGCCACCAGCTATTGCCGAGGGGTTGGGTTCTGGGGCACTCGGATCACGCCTAGCGGGCTGGCCATTCGGCGACGCCGGTGCGGCAGCCTCCGCGGTCATGGGCCGGGCGGGATTGGTCGTGGCGTTGTCGGTACCGCAGACCTGGACCACCGCTGTCCCGGCGAGAGCGCCCGCGGCGCTGGCGAGCACAGGCCTCAGCGCTGCGCCCGCCGACGGCGCGGACGGGCGAGGAGGCATGCGGGCGGATTGCATGGCGGGTAGAGCCGGGCGCGACGCACCTGGCTCGCCCGGCCCAGTCCTATGTGCTTGCCGCAGAACATAGTTGCGGCGGTTCGCGCCAGTCTGCTTAGCACCCCCGCACTGGGTTAGGCGGCACCTTCCAGATAGACCACTCGTATGCCCGCCAATACCGGCGGCGCCGCGAACCGCCAGCAACAGCATCGGGGATACGTCAAACCCTCCAGCACGTGAGGGCTAACGCGGATTTCCGCGTAGCTGATTCGGGGCAATCTCCCGCGGCGGGCGCAGGCGGCTGACCTGGGGATTTGTGTGATCCAGGCGTGTTTACGCTCGGATCTGTTGCTCTGATATAGCTGCTACTTTGCGATTCGATCAGATCGTTATCGTGTCGTGATCTTCGGATTTCCTG
>NZ_UPHQ01000115.1 GCF_900566055.1 Mycobacterium innocens | reverse complement strand
TGGCAACTGAACACGCCGACACTGATACGATAATACATGACTACTTCACCCGCATCGCATGACCGTAAAACACCTGCTCACGAACAACATTGAGAATTCGAAGCCCACTCAATAGGGGGAACTACGGACTAGAGTGCTGTTCGTGAGCACCGCCGTGTTAGCCAACGGCCGGGGCCGCTGGTTGGCAATCGCGGCCTCGCTCGTCGTCTCTGCCGCGATGATCTACGCCCAAAAAACAGAGCATCCCTGCTGCGCGGAGACGTCGGCCGCAACTCCGACAGGTAGTGCCGTGGCTGCACCGCCCAGCCCGCCGCCCACCGCCAGTCCCGCGGAGGCGGAGATGCTCGCGGCAAGCGCTCCCGTCGCTGCCCAGGACTTCCAGCTGGCCTTACCCGCCGGTGTCGCATCCGAACAGGGGCTGCAGGTCAAGACCATCTGGGCGGCCCGCGCCATCAGCGTGCTGTTTCCTCAGATCACCACCATCTACGGGTATCGCCAGGATCCCTTGAAGTGGCATCCCAATGGGTTGGCGATCGACGTGATGATCCCTAACCACGACGCTCCCGCCGGTATCGAACTCGGCAACCAAATCGCCGGGTATGCGTTGGCGAACGCGAAACGCTGGGGCGTGCTGCACGTGATCTGGCGGCAGAAAATCTATCCGGGCATCGGCGCCCCGAGCTGGACGGCGGACTACGGTTCAGAAACGCTCAACCACTACGACCACGTGCATATCGCCACCGACGGCGGCGGATATCCCACCGGGCAAGAAACCTACTTCATCGGATCCATGCGGCCCATGCCGCCACGGTGATCAGCGTGATCAGCGGGAATGCCTGGGCCACTGGCACTTTCGCACAGACCAATGCCGCGGTCACCAAGTTGGCGCGGCGCCGGCGCCGGCTGACGTCGGCCGAAAAGCTGTAATCGCCGGCTGCAACGCCTACACCGGCGCCGAGGCTGCCAACGCGGGCCGACGCAGGGACCTAACACCACAACGTATTACATGATTCCGACGCAGAACCTGCCGCTGCTGGATCCGGTGCGGTCGATCCCCTATGTCGAGGATCCGGCTGCAGACTTGCTCCAACCGATCTTGAGACCTCTTGTCAACTGGGGCTACGGGAACCCGGACTATGGCTGGTCCACCGGACCGGCCGATGTGCCCACCCCGTTCGGATTCTTGCCCCGCCTAGCCCGAAGTTAATCCGGGTTTTGGCGGGGATCTGGGGTGTGAGCTGCGGTTCAGTCTGTTGACCCGCAAGAAATGTAGACAAAATAGAGTGTGTCGTTCACGGGATTTCTTCGTCGGGATGGCTAGGATTACCTATATGTCACGCCGTAACGAGAAGGTGCACGTAGCCAAAGTGCGCAGGGCTCACGTGACCGGCTCCGGTGAGAAGCGTTGCTACGAATCGGTGTATCTGCGCCGTACGTTCCGCCAAGGCGGCAAGGTG
>NZ_UPHQ01000010.1 GCF_900566055.1 Mycobacterium innocens | reverse complement strand
TACCCCCGCCGGCACCGGCGGTAACGGCGGGGTAGGCGGCGCGGCCGGGTTGTTCGGCAGCGGCGGTAATGGCGGCGCCGGCGGTGACGCCGGACCGACCACCGGCACCGGCGGCAACGGCGGTAACGGCGGCAACGCCATCCTGGTCGGCGATGGCGGCAACGGCGGTAACGGCGGGAAGGCTGCGGCCAATGGCAAGGCCGGCACCGGCGGCACCGGCGGACTGATCGGTGCGGACGGGTTGAACGGGTTGCCGTAGCCGGACGGCTCGGATCCACGGCAACCGCGGTTTCGTCGGGCGATGCTCTTGGCGTCGGCCGGACATGTCCGTGGCGTCGGCCAGCAGCTCCGGGCAGCTTGTCGCCCGCTACACCAATGGGCGCCCGGCCTTGATCCGCCGGTCCAAGTCCCAGAGCATCAGGTTGAACGGGAATTGCCGGACGGCCCGCGGCATCATGGCGTTCACCGCCCCTATCACCGCCATCAACCGATCGAAAAGCTGTTGTTTGCCGGCGTCCCACGGCAACCGCATCTCGTCGCGAAACCGTTGCGGTAGAAAGCCAGTGGTGATCAACAGCGCGATACTTTCCGGAACCTTGCGCAGCACGCCGGGCAAGGGCACACCCGGTATCCGGGCTGCGGCAATCGGATACAGGTAGTCGCGAACGGCGTCGTCGATACGCACCTTCTTCAGCGACTCCTGCCAATACCGGTCAAAAGCAGCTCGATCCGGCGGCCACATCTCCGGGGGTACCTGCAGCGTGGTGGCCAGCGCCATCGTCTCGCGGTAATGACGCTCGGCCTCAGCGTCGTCCACTTCGCCGACGAAGATGCGGTGCACATCAGCCGCGCCCTTGCACATACATGCCGCCACCCACAGCTGCAGCTCGGGGTCAAATGCGTTGTACTGCACCGGACTTTCGGATGTCGAGTACACCTGAGCGTGCGCCCGGTTGACCGCGCGGCGGTAAGCGGCCTGCTGCTCGTCGCTGCCGGCCATGGCCACCGCAATATAGGTAAAGGTGGTGCGCGTCCGCTTGATCGGATGCAGGTCCAACCGGCCGCTCTCGACCCGGCTCTCCACCACGCCATGGCCGACTTCGGGTCGCGCCAGCTGCATGATCACGTTGGCCGGACCGGCCAACAGCGCGATCCCCATCAAGGTGTCGTCTGTCGCGGCCGGCCGCCCGCGCCTGGCCCGTACCGGCCGGGGTGGGTCGGCTACCGGACGCTCCACATGGGGAACGGGCTGGCGAACCGCACCGGGAATTGCCACCGTACGTCCTCCTGCCGAGCCGAGCCGCCGAGCCGATCCGAGCCGACCCGCTAATTGTGATAACGCCTGTTTCCCGATATTGCTCGGGTCCCTGCCCTGGTGTCAAGATGACGTTCGTGACCGAAGACTCCGGCTCAGGCGAACCCTCCCCACGCCCATACCGAGGCGTCGATGCGGCCCAGCGGCTGGCCGCGCGGCGTCGGCAATTGCTGGACGCCGGCTTGGACCTGCTCGGCTGCGACGACAGCGACATCACTGACCTCACGGTCCGCGGCGTCTGCCGCCGGGCGGGCCTGTCGGCCCGGTATTTCTACGAAAGCTTCGCCGACAAGGACGAATTCGTCAGCGGCGTGTTCGACTGGGTGGTCGCCGAGCTGGCCGCCACCACCCAGGCCGCGGTGGCGGCGGTGCCGCCACACGAGCAGGCGCGCGCCGGGATGGGCAATGTGGTACAGACCATCGCCGACGACGCGCGCATCGGACGCCTGCTGTTCAGCACCCAACTGGCCAACCCTGTGGTGATGCGCAAGCGCGCCGAATCCAGCACGCTGTTCGCCATGTTGTCCGGTCAGCATGCCGGCAACGCGCTGCGAATCCCGGCAAACGAGCACATCAAGGCGGGCGCGCACTTCGCCGTCGGCGGCGTCGGTCAGACCCTCAGCGCCTGGCTGGCCGGGGACGTCGCGCTCGGGCCGGACCAGCTCGTCGAACAGCTCGCGTCGTTGCTCGACGAACTCGCCGACCCGAAGCTCTACCACCTCACGGGAACAGCGGCAGGTGCCACAGCCGCGTCCCCGGTCGGATCAGCCAGCGCCGCGCCAGGGTAAGCCGCATGATGCGCTGCGCGCTGGTGATCATCACGACGGCAACCGGCAGCTCCAGGAAAAGCGCGGTCAACACCGACCACCAGCGCTCGTCGGGTCCCGCCGTCATCAGGTCGAACCACGCATCACAGATCAGCAGCACCCCCGTGTGGTGAACGCAGTGAGCAGCAGAAGCTGGCGGCGCAGGTAACCCAGCACGGCCGTGGCCATCATGAACCCGACCAGCAGAATGTCGAAGCCGACCCAGGTGGCCGGCCAATTGTGCGCGACGTAGTTGGCCGGCAGAGTCAGCCCGAGAAATGCCGTCCACGGGATCAGCACCAGCGCGCAGCCGATGACCAGGCGCAACCGGACACGCCGAGTCCGCACGAGGGTCTCGGGTCCACCAGTTCGCCCAGCGGACGCTCCAGCCGGGAGATGAGTTCTCGCCGTTGTTCGGGACTCAGTGCCGCGATCTGCTCATCGATCAAAATACCGTCCGTCACGGCTGGCTAGCCACCGCCGCGGGTCGCCGGTCGGCCGCCGTCCTGGGGACGGCAGGCGTGTCGTTCTCGGTGAATTCCTTTATCCAGCAGGCGAATTCAAGGGTGATGCCATCGGGGTCCTGGAAATAGAACGAGCGCACGTACACCCCGGGATGCACCGTCGCCGATACCTGCATCTGGCTCTCGTCATGATTGAGGACCGGGCCGACCCGCACCCCTTTGTCCTTGAGCCGCTGGCGATAACCGTCGAACTTTTCGGCCGGGACGTGGAACGCCAGGTGGTTCATGGAGCTCACCGCGCTGGTGATATCGCCGATTCCCGGAATGGCGCCGGGCGAGGAGATGCCCGGCACCCGATCCGGTGCCTCGGCGAACCAGAAGAACGCGACGCAGTCGCCGTTGCCGGCGTCGAAGAAGAAGTGCTGCCCCTGCCCGCCGGGCAGGTCGAGCGACTTGATCAACGGCATACCCAGGATGTTGCTGTAGAAGTCGACGGTGCGCGCCATATCCGAACACACCAGCGCGACGTGATTGATTCCGCCGAGCTCGAACTCGGTGTTGGTGTTGTGCGGCTTGATCATCGTGCGGCTCCGATCGGCCCCTGCCCCGCCCCTGCCCTGGCTAAGACGTGAATCTGAATCTAACATCAGGTTCAGTTTTGCTCCAGAGGAGGTGCGCCAGGTGTCTGCGTTTCCGACGCACCGCGGTCGGCGGACCCAGGCCGCGATCGACACCGCCGCTCGAAGTGTCATCGCGCGCAAAGGAATTCTGGCCACCACCATCGCCGACATCACCGCCGAGGCCGGCCGTTCGGCGGCGTCCTTCTACAACTATTACGACTCCAAGGAAGCGATGGTGCGTCAGTGGGCGTTGCGCTTCCGTGACGAAGCCAACGAGCGGGCCCAGTCAGTGACCCGGCACGGCCTGTCCAACCGCGAGCGCGCGTACGAGGCCGCCGCCGCGCACTGGCACACCTACCGCAACCGGCTCGCGGAGATGATCAGCGTGTCGCAGTTGGCCATGGTCAACGACGACTTTGCCCAGTATTGGGCCGAGATGTGTTCGATTCCAATCTCTTTCATCACCGACACGGTCGAACGCGCCCAGTCGCAGGGGTACTGCCCAGGCGACGACCCCCAGCTGATCGCCGAGGCTATCGTTGCCATGTTCAACCAGTTCTGCTACATCCAGCTCAGCGGAGCCCGTGTCAGGGAACCCGACGACCGGGCCTGCATCCAGACGCTGGCCAACATCTACTACCGAGCGATCTACGGTGAGGAGGTTCACTGAATTGCCCGATGTCGTACGCGAGTTCGTCGGCCTGCCGTCCCCGACCGCCGGACGCGCCGGTGCCGGCGGGCACCCATGCCAGGGGCTCTACCACCACGTCGCCGGAAACAAACCCACGGTGGCGATGATTGCCACGCACTACCAAATCGACTTCTCCGAACACTATCTCGCCGAATACCTGGCCGCCCACGGGATCGGCTTCCTGGGCTGGAACACCAGGTTTCGCGGCTTCGAAAGCAACTTCTTGCTCGACCACGCATTGGTCGACATCGGCGTCGGAGTGCGCTGGCTGCGCGACGTCAAGGGCGTGGAAACGGTGATATTACTAGGCAATTCGGGAGGCGGTTCGTTGATGGCCGCTTATCAGTCACAGGCGGTCGACCCGAACGTCACTCCGCTGGAAGGCATGCGCCCGGCGACCGGGCTGACCGAGTTGCCCGTCGCCGACGGCTACGTCGCGACCGCCGCCCACCCGGGCCGTCCGGATGTGCTCACCGCCTGGATGGACGCCGCCGTCGTCGACGAAAACGATCCCGTGGCAACGGATTCCGATCTGGACCTGTTCAACAACGATAACGGACCGCCCTACTCCCCCGAGTTTCTCGCCCGGTATCGCGCCGCTCAGGTAGCCCGCAACGAGCGCATTACCGAGTGGGCGCAAGCCGAGCTGAAACGGGTACGCGCCGAAGGTTTTTCGGATCGGCCGTTTGCCGTGATGCGAACCTGGGCCGACCCGCGCATGGTCGACGCCACCATCGAACCGACCAAACGTCAGCCCAATCTGTGCTACGCGGGCGCGCCGCTGAAAGCCAACCGCTCCGCACGCGGCATCGCCGCGGCCTGCACGCTGCGCAACTGGCTGGGCATGTGGAGTCTGCGGGTGGCCCAGACCCGGGCCGAGCCGCACTTGGCCCGTATCACCTGCCCGGCGCTAGTGATCAACGCCGACGCCGACACCGGAGTGTTTCCCTCTGACGCCCAATGCATCTACGATGCGCTCGCCGGCACCGACAAGACCCGGACCTCGATCGACACCGACCACTACTTCACCACACCGGGAGCGCGTGACGAGCAGGCCGACACCATCGCCGACTGGATCGCCGAGCGGTGGCGCTGAGAGTTCTCGCCCACTTCGCACCCGGCGACATGGTGCTTGATCTCGTTGCAACCGAATGAGATTGGCTGGACGTCCGTTGGTGTTCCGAAGATGACGACGCGTGCTTCTACCGCGAAATTGCCCGAGGCCGAGGTGATCTGGCATGTGCTTCGTCCGCTGTCGGGCACCGACTTGGAACAAGGCGCGCGGCTACGGCTGGTCCACAAATTCGGCGCCGGAGTGAACCCATCGACGTGACGACAGCAACAAACCGCGGTATCGCGGTGGCCAATATGCCGGGCGCCAAAGCTCCCTCGGTTGCCGAGGGCACCGTGCTGTTGATGCTGGCCGCGCTGCGCCGGCTACCGACGCTCGATACCGCGATCCGTCAGGGCCGGGGCCGGCCGACAGACCCGGAACTGGGCGAGACGATACGCGACATCGGCGGTTGCACGGTCGGGTTGATCGGCTACGGAAACATCGCCAAACGGGTCGCGGCGATCGTCGCCGCGATGGGCGCCACCGTGCTGCACACCAGTACCCCAGACGACGGACGCCCCGGCCGGCGGCCGCTGCCGCAACTGCTGGCCGCCAGCGACATCGTCTCCGTGCACGTACCGTTGACCACCGACACCGAGCATCTGATCTACACCGCCGCGCTGGCCCGGATGAATCCGGATTCGGTGCTGGTCAACACCTCTCGGGGCGCCGTGATCGACGAAGACGCCCTGGTACTCACCCCCCATGTCACCTGGTACACCGCCGACACCATGCGGCGTTACCTGACCGAGGCCGTCCAGAATTGCCGGCGGCTGCGCGACGGACGGCCGCTGGCCAATCTGGTCAACCAACCCACCGGTTGTTAGCTTGGAAAGAACACGCTCAAGGGAAGGCGAACAATGCCGATCGCGATAACCCCTGAACATCGAGACCTCGCCGATTCGGTGCGATCCCTGGTGGCGCGGATGGCGCCATCTGAGGTACTGCATGCGGCCTTGGACGCAACCCCAGAAACCCCGATCGAGAACCCGCCGCCGTACTGGCAGGCAGCCGCCGAACAAGGGCTACAGGGTGTGCATCTGGCCGAATCCGTGGGCGGACAGGGATTCGGCATCCTCGAGCTGGCCGTGGTCCTGGCCGAATTCGGCTACGGGGCGGTGCCCGGGCCGTTCGTCCCGTCGGCCATTGCCAGCGCGCTGATTGCGGCGCATGACCCCGAGGCCAAGGTGCTATCCGAACTGGCCACCGGGGCGGCCATTGCCGCGTATGCGCTGGATTCCGGACTGACCGCCACCCGTCAAGGTGACATCCTGGTGATCCGCGGCGAAGTCCGCGCGGTCCCCGCGGCGGCTCAGGCCGCCGTGCTGGTGCTGCCGGTGGCCATCGACAGCGGCGAGGAGTGGGTGGTACTGCGGGCCGAACAGCTCGAAATCGAGCCGGTCCGCAGCCTGGACCCGCTGCGGCCCATCGCGCATCTCCGGGCTAACGCCGTCGAGGTCACCGACGACGTCGTGCTGAGCGATCTGAGCATGACCACCGCCCACGCGCTGATGTCCACGCTGCTGTCGGCGGAGGCCGTGGGTGTGGCCCGGTGGGCCACCGACGCCGCATCAAGCTACGCCAAGATTCGCGAACAGTTCGGCAGGCCGATCGGCCAGTTCCAGGCGATCAAACACAAGTGCGCCGAGATGATTGCCGACACCGAACGCGCCACCGCCGCAGTGTGGGACGCCGCCCGCGCGATAGACGAGGGCAGCCCGGACGTCGAGTTCGCCGCGGCGGTAGCGGCAACGCTGGCGCCGACAGCAGCCCAGCGCTGCACGCAGGACTGCATCCAGGTGCACGGCGGCATCGGATACACCTGGGAGCACGACACGAACGTGTACTACCGCCGCGCGCTGATGCTGGCCGCCTGCTTCGGCCGCCACACCACTTACCCGCAACGGGTGGTGGACACCGCGACCACCACGGGTATGCGGCCGGTGGACATCGACCTGGACCCCGACACCGAGAAACTGCGCTCGGAGATCCGGGCCGAGGTTGCCGCCCTGAAGGCGATGCCGCGCGAGCAACGCAGGGTCGCCATCGCCGAAGGCGGCTGGGTGCTGCCCTATCTGCCCAAGCCGTGGGGGCGGGCGTCCGGCCCGGTCGAGCAGGTCATCATCGCCCAGGAGTTCACCGGCGGCCGGGTCAAACGGCCGCAGGTCGGCATCGCGGCCTGGATCATCCCGTCGGTTGTCGCGTTCGGCACCGAAGAGCAGCAGCAGCGCTTCCTGCCGCCGACCTTCCGCGGCGACATGATCTGGTGCCAGCTGTTTTCCGAGCCCGGCGCCGGCTCGGACCTGGCGGGGCTGACCACGAAAGCGACCCGGGTCGACGGCGGCTGGCGCATCACCGGCCAGAAGATCTGGACGACGGCCGCCCAATACGCGCACTACGGCGCGTTACTAGCCCGGACGGACCCGAGCGCGCCGAAGCACAACGGCATCACCTATTTCCTGCTGGACATGAAAAGCCAAGGCGTGCAGGTAAAGCCGCTGCGGGAGCTTACCGGTCACGCGATGTTCAACACCGTCTACCTCGACGACGTGTTCGTTCCCGACGAGTTCGTGCTCGGCGAGGTGAACCGGGGCTGGGAGGTCAGCCGCAACACGTTGACGGCCGAACGCGTGTCGATCGGCAGCAGCGACGCCAACTTCCTGGCCACCCTGCCGCAATTCGTCGAGTTCGTCCGCGACGGACATTTCGATCAGGTCGCCCACCACCGCGCCGGTCAACTGATCGCCGAGGGTCATGCCGTCAAGGTGCTCAACCTGCGCTCCACGCTGTTGACCATCGCCGGGAGCGACCCCATGCCGTCGGCGGCGATTTCCAAGCTGTTGTCGATGCGCACCGGGCAGGGCTACGCCGAATTCGCGGTGTCGACGTTCGGCACGGACGCCGCGATCGGCGACCCGGACCAATTGCCGGGCAAGTGGGGGGAGTACCTGCTGGCCAGCCGGGCCACCACGATCTACGGCGGCACGTCGGAAGTGCAGCTGAATATCATCGCCGAGCGGCTACTGGGCCTTCCCCGCGACCCGTAAACCCGCCACCGCGGTGCCAACGGATGAGTCCGCTACGGCAAGCCGTTGAGCCCGCCCGCGCCCAGTAGCAGTCCGCCGGCTCCGCCCTTGCCCGAGCTGCCCGTGGTGACGCCGGTTCCGCCGTTGCCGCCATTGCCGCCATTGCCGATCAACACGGCGTTGCCGCCGATGCCGCCGGCCCCGCCGTCACCACCGGCTCCGACGGCG